>NZ_JBHOFD010000004.1:0-245882 GCF_046543445.1 Paenibacillus nanchangensis | reverse complement strand
AAATTTCCGGACTCAGATGCACCTATTTACGCAGAGAATCCATAGTTTGTATGTTTTCGGCACGAATAACGGAACTGGAGTCCGCCAAGGCATACCAAAGCCCAAAAATTTCAGAAATAACGGCCGCTGGGTCCGGAAAGACCTCCGTATCGCGTTCTATGGTAATCCGCTGCGGGTGTGTCACAGGAGAGGATTCGTTACAAAGGGTTATGTATAATGGAGATCGATCTGACAATAAACAGGTGACCTCGCCACACCCGTCCCAACTTGGCACTCTACCCATTCATACGGATTGACAGATTGTGCAATGTTATTGTACTGCAATCAGACTAGCAGGGAAGACACGATTCAGCTACCTCGAAACGATTCAGTTTCCTCACTCAGACTTATGAATTCGCAGAGTATTTCCTTAATTCCCCTAATTCCCCTAATTTACAGTTTGCGTACACACCCTAATGGATCACCCTAAAACTTATTTTTTTCAAAAGCTGATGCTTCTTCGACTCAAAACCGCGTGTCATGACTACAGTCCCTTCGGCGATGCCAAGCGGCCCATTACCAGCTGCAAAGCAGTGGTCCGGCAGGACGCGCGTAGGCGGCCGAGTATATTTTGACCGGCTGCCCAAGACTCGCCTGACCTTAACCAGGCTATCAATTTTACAAATATCACTAAAACTATTATTGTAAAAACAAAGAAATGGAGGTATTTTACAATGAAAATTCTTCTAGTAGGCCATTTTACACAAACTTCAAAAACAAATATTATAAATTATTTTCCTAATGACTGGGACATTGTGATTGTGCCGCCGGGAAAAGAAATGCTGCAACATATTGAAGACTGCCAGGTCATCATCCCTGAGCATGTCAAAGTGGATCGCGGCTTACTTTCCATGGCAAAAAAATTGAAGCTGGTACAGACGGGCGCAGGGTATGACAATGTAGATGTTGATACCTGCACAGAACTAGGGATTTGGGTAGCTAATGCGGCAGGAGTGAATGCGCAGGCGGTGGCCGAGCATGTAATGGCGCTGATATTGTCTTATTATAAAAACATACCTTACCTTGATAGATTCATGAAAACCAGAATAGATGAAAAACAATTGGATTATACAGGAGGTGAATTGGGAGGTAAAACAGTAGGGATTATAGGCTTTGGTGCTGTCGGTAAAAAAGTAGCTGAGTTTTGCAGGGTTTTTGATATGAATGTGCTGGTTAGTACTAGACATGCCGCGGTACAACCTGACAGCTTTGTAAAAATGACGGATTTCGATCATCTTGTAGGCGCATCAGATATAGTCACTGTACACACGTCACTGAATCCGCAAACCAAACAGCTGATCGATAAAGGAGTATTCCAAAAGATGAAGAATACCGCACTTTTTATCAATACGGCTCGCGGCGGGATCGTCAATGAAAATGACTTAATAGCTGCTTTAAAAGATAAAGAAATTTCAGGAGCATGTTTGGATGTGTTTGAATCTGAACCGCTTTCAATTTACAGCGAACTAAGGGAGCTGAGTAATGTCATACTTACTCCCCATACTGCCGGCATGCCGGATGGCGTCAAGTTGCATAAAAAAAGATATGATTTCTTTGTGAATAATATAAAACATATAGAAAACGGTGAAGAACCTGAAAGCAAGCTTAATCAGGTGTTATAGTTCTTTAACAGGAAAGGCAGCCTAACGCTTTATTTTCTCCGAACGCCCGCAACTCTCGCAGCGGCAGCTTCGTCTGAAGGGGAAAAGGGAGGATACGATGCGATTGGCAAAATGGAGCGCGATGATTGCGGCATGCGTCCTGCTGGCAGGCTGTATGGGCGGACAAGGGACCGGGCGGGAGGCCGCGCCGTATGCTGCGGAACCGCAAGTGGCGGGTACGGCTGCGCCGGATGCTGCAGCTGCGCGAGCCACGGAGGTGACTGCCCCGGATACTGCATCTGTGCAAGTCACAGGAACAGCTTCCCCAGACGCTGGGGTTCCACAGGCCACGGGTACGGCTGCGCTGAACGCTGCGGTTCCACAAGCCACGGGAACAGCTGCCGCTTCGTTCCACAACCCGGCGCATGATACCGGCTCCGGGGGAGCGGCATCCGTGAGAGAGGAGCGGGTGCGGCTTACGCTGGGCGGTGTCTTCGGCTCGGTCAGTCCACACCCTTATGGCGAACTGCGGGAGCCCGAGGCGGTGCGGGCTTTTGAAGAAGCGATCCGGACAGCTGAGCGTTACCCCGGCGAGCTGGATCTGACCGAACCGCTGTATGATGCGGTCATCGAGGGCCAAAACGGACCGGTTTCCATCCATTTATGGCTGGATGAAGCCGCGGAATCGGGAATGTTCACTTATACTGAGGATACGGGAACCGGTTACCAACTAACGAAAACCTCCGCTCATACTTTGCGGCAATTCATAGAGACGGTCGACTACAGGTGGGAGGACGCCCGCCGAAACGGCGATGTTCTCCACACGCCAGGCGGAACAGAGAATGTGGAGAAATGGACGGCATTTCTGGATCGTCTTGAACACAAGCAGCCAGCGTCGGTGCGGATCGCTGCGTTTACGCTGGAAGGGGACCCGGTGTTCTCCGTGCTGGATTATGACGGCACCCGGATCCGCTACATCTACGATAACCGGCTTGATGCCTTCGGCGATGCCAAGCGGCGCATTACCAGCTGCAAGGCAGTGGTCCGGCAGGACGGCGCACAGGCGGCCGAGTATATTTTGACCGGCTGCGGCGACAAGGCGCTTAACCATGCGGTACTGCAAGTCGCCAAGTGAAGTGTTTTTGTTTTTTTCAGGCTAAGAGAGATGGATTTTGGGGGGGTAACTGCATTGAAACTGTATCAGATCAAAAGCGGGCCGCCGGGAAGCGGGCGGCTGGAGCATTTTCTAAAAGAAAACTACGTCGCTCTCAGTGGCGGCCCGCTATCCTCAAAGGTTCATGAATCCGGCGCAGCCGAGCGGCTTGCTCAGCCTGCGACTGCAAGCGGGAACCATGCGGAAGATCACCAGGAGATCCCCTCCAGGCCCGGGGATGCGGGGGCGCTTGCTTCCTTCATCTTGTTCACCAGCGGGATGAAGGACGGCGACTTTATTTTGCTTGATGGCGGGGAGTATGTGCATTTGGGCGACATCGGTGAATACTTCTTCGACGACAGCCCGGAAGCGTCGGCGGCAGGCACGCAGCACCGGCGCGGCGTGACGTGGCTGAGCCGGATTCCGAAGACGGCGCTTGGGGCTCAGGCGGCGGAACTGGTGGCGGAGCCAGCAGCCGTATCCGCCGCCCGTTTCTCCTGGGAAACGTCCGGACTGGCGCGCTGGCTGCCGGAATGGCATCCCGCGGCGGGCACGGCGGCTCCGGCCGACCACGACTACGGGGTCGACCCCGAAACGATTGCGGAAGCGCTGGACGTGCTGAAACAGGCTTTGCGAAGCGATTGTCCGGACCGGCGCGTGAGGGCTGCGGCTGCGATTTTGCGGTATGCGAAGAAGTGAATACACGAATGTAGCTCTAACCGGCCGGCAAAGCCTCCTCTTGCCGGCCGGTCTGCTTTTTTAATGCTAACCCGGACTATAGGCCCGCAGATGCAAAAAGTCTGGCGCATACAGGAAAAATTAACTATAATGAGTCGTTGGACACACCCGGATTTGCCGGGGCGGTATTTTTTCAGCGATGGGGGAACGGAATGTCGAAGCTTTGGAAGTTTAATCTGCTGCTGCTGGCTGTTATAGCAGTGGTGCTATTGATGATGAACAAGCCGGAACCGGAAGAGGAGCCGGTGGCGGAACCGGCTGCAGCCCCGGCTCCATCAGTCGTGGTCCTAAACGAAGTGGAGCGGATTTTCGGTTACACTGGTGCGGGGCCGGCCAAGCCCGGGGAAAGCGAGCTGCTGCACCTGACCAAAGCGCTTACAGTAAAAAATCCTCACGATTATCCCGTTACCATCGGCGGAATTTCGACTCGGATTATTGATTCCGGCGGTGAAGAGCTGCTCTACAGCACGGCGGAGGATCTGTTTTGGGCAAGCGCCCGGCGCACGCTGCAGCCGGGAGAGACAGCGCATCTTGCCGCCACCGGTATGGTGCCGGAGCTGTCGTTCCGCGAGGATTACGGGCACAGTGAATCTGAATGGAATGTATACAGGGAGGACGGGGCGGACCCGTATACGCTGCTGGACGTCTTGGAGTTTGCCTACCGGTTTGAGGAAACGGACTCGGGGAACACCTGGTTGAAGGTGGACGCACTATTCGGGAATTCTTCAACCATTAACGTGGATACAACCAAGTTGGAAGCCATTGTCGAATTTTATGATCATGACGGTGCGCTGATCGGGGGCGATACGGCGACTGGTCTTACCAGCCGGGTGGAGCGGATCCGGCCTGGCGAACAGAAGCGGATTGACTTTGACGCCGCTCTGATCGGCAAAGAAATTTCGCAGGATATCGGCGCTGTGAAGATCTATGCCGGGTGCGGTAACTGCAGAGCAAGATAAACCGGTGAAGACAAGAGCGGAGACCGGATGTTTTTACCCGAATCGTATAATGGAAGCAAGGCTGTCAGGGGAGGATTGACAGTCTTGTTTTTTTGTTGTAATTCGGCACGAAGCATTATAGAGTTAGATTACAGCCCACAGATTGGCGGGTGTGATAAGGCCTAATCCCTTACTTTATACCTAAAAAGGAAGAACATGATGCCACGGACTGCTAACAAATGGTTGCTTACTGTGCTGCTGTTGATCCTTGCCCTGACGTTGGCGGGATCCGGGCGGGATACCGCTCTGGCGGCGGCCGCCGAAGCGGAGCGGGGGAGCATCGACCTGTCGGGACCGCAGGCAAGCGGCGGGAATACGCCGGCGCTGAACGGCGAATGGGAGTTTTACTGGAACCGGCTGCTGACGCCGGAAGATTTCGCGGCCTCCGGACCGGCGGAACCGCCGGATTTTATCCGGGTTCCCGCCTTCTGGCATAAAGAGGAAGCCGCCGGTTCGGGGAGCGGTCACGCAACCTACCGGCTGCGGGTCCGGCTGGGAGAGGACGCGGCAGGCAAACCCTACGCGTTGTACATGCCTTACGGCATTGAATCCGCTTACCGGCTCTGGATTAACGGGGAGGAGGCGGCGGCAGGCGGCAGGACCGGCACCTCCCGCAGCGCAATGGCGGGCAAATACGAACCCCGGGTTGTACCGTTTACGGCCCGTGCCGACAATGAAATCCTGCTGCAGGTATCCAACTATGTGCAGCGGACGGGCGGCGTGTGGGACCCGATCCGCATCGGGGAAGCCGAGGCGGTGAACGCTTTTTGGAACAAGCGGAGTACATCAGAGCTGTTCACGGCAGGAGCCATCGTCATGATGGGACTGTACCATCTTGGCCTGTTTTCGCTTAGGCGCCAGGACCGGGCGCCGCTGTATTTTGGCGGATTTTGCCTGTTATTAGGACTGCGGTCCCTGTTTATGGGCGAGGTGTACGTGAACCAGCTGTTTCCGGGGCTCGGGTTCGAAGGCTACAAGAAGCTGGAGTATCTCGGACAGTATCTCAGCCCGGCGTTGTTTATTTTGTACGTGCAATCGCTGTTTCCTAAAGATATCCATAAGACGATGGTGCGGATTCTTGTTGGCTTTGATCTGCTGCTGGGCGTGCTCGTTCTGGTGCTGCCCGCTTGGCTGTTTACGTATACGCTGCCTGTCAGCCATGTATCGCTTGCCGTGTATGCGCCTTATGTCATCTATGTGTTTATCGCGGCGGCCAGACGCGGGCGGGAAGGCGCTTTGCTCTGCTGCATCCTGTTTGGTGTGATGGCTTTGACCATCGTTAACGATTTGCTTTACTACAACAGCTGGATCGCCAGCCTGGATATGACGAAGTTTGGCCTGTTTGTGTTTATTTTCGCCCAAGCGTTTCTGCTTTCGATCAAGTTCTCCAAAGCATTCCGGTCGGTTGAGCAGCTGTCCGCGAAGCAGCGGATGTGGTCGCAGGAGCTGGAAGCGACGGTCGGGGAACGGACCCGGGAGCTGACCACAACGCTGGATGATTTGAAAAACGCGCAGAAACAGCTGGTCGAATCCGAGAAAATGGCCGCGCTTGGGGCGCTGGTCGCCGGCATCGCGCATGAGATCAACACGCCGGTTGGCATCAGCGTCACCGCTTCTTCGCATCTGGGGGAGAAAACACGGGAGATGGAAGAACGTTTCCGCGAGAACCGGCTCAAAAAATCCGACCTGAACGCCTACCTGCAGCTGGTGGATGAATCGGCGCGGATTGTGTCCACGAACCTGGCACGGACCGCGGAACTGGTGAAAGGCTTTAAGCAGGTCGCGGTGGACCAGTCCACCGAGCTTCAGCGAAGCTTTGACGTCAAAGCCTATCTCCGCGAGGTGCTGGTCAGCTTGGGGCCGCCGCTGCGGAAGTGCGGGATTGAGGCCGTGCTTTCCGGGCCGGACGGGCTTACGTACCGCGGAGATCCGGGGGCGTTTTCGCAAATTTTGACCAACCTGGTCATGAATTCGATCACCCATGCGTATGATCCGGGGCAGCCGGGGACGATCCGGATTGAAACCGGCGAAGAAAATGGCGGCCTGTATCTCCGGTATGCCGACGACGGCAAAGGGATGACGCCCGAGGTGAAAGAACGCATTTATGATCCGTTTTTCACGACAAACCGGGCCGGCGGCGGAACGGGCCTCGGCATGCACATCATTTACAACCTGGTATCCCAATCCCTTGGCGGCACGATAGAATGCGACAGCGAACCGGGAAAAGGGACGATATTCACGATTCATATTCCTGTAGGGGAGACGGCATGATGATCAATAACGAGGAAGACTACGAGCGGATCGAAGGCGCACCGGGGGCAGATGAAGCCATCATGGCTCCCGGAGCGGAAGCGGAGGATGAGACGCCGTTGTTTGCCGGGGAAGCGGAAGATGAGACGCCGCTGTTTGCCGGGGCGGAGGCGGAGGGAGAAGCGCTGCTGTTCGCCGGGGAAGCGGAAGACGAAGCACTGCGGTTCGCTGAAGAAGAGGAAGAAGCGGGCCGGGAAGCGGCGGAGGCCTGGAAGGTGCTGGTTGTCGATGATCATGACGAAGTGCACCGGGTTACCCGCATGGTGACCGCTGATTTCAGCTTTCAGGAGCGGCCGTTGTCCCTGCTGCATGCCTATTCCGGTGAAGAAGCGATCCGGATGGTTCAGCTGCATCCCGATCTGGCGGTGATCCTGCTGGACGTAGTGATGGAGCGGGACGACTCCGGCCTGCAGGTGGTCCGTTATATCCGGGAAGAGCTGCATAACCGGGAAGTGCGGATTATTTTGCGCACCGGGCAGCCGGGCGAAGCCCCCGAGACGCGGGTGATCACCCAATACGACATCAACGATTATAAGGAAAAAACCGAGCTGACCTCCCAGAAGCTGTTCACCGCGCTGATTGCTTCGCTCCGGAATTACCGGGATTTGAAGACGATCCAGAGCCTGCACGAGGAGATCGACCAGACGCAAAAAGAAATTATTTTTACCATGGGCGAAATCGCCGAAACCCGTTCCAAGGAGACCGGGAACCACGTCAAACGTGTCGCCGAATACAGCAAGCTGCTGGCGCTGCGGTACGGGCTGAGCGAGGAGGAAGCCGAGCTGATCCGGCTGGCCAGCCCCATGCACGATGTGGGCAAAATTGCCATTAGCGACAGCATTCTGAACAAGCCGGGCCGGCTTACCTCCGAGGAGTTCGAGATCATGAAGACGCACTCCAGGATCGGCTACGATATGCTGAAGCATTCGACGCGCAAAATCATTAAAGCCGCGGCGGTCATCGCCCTTCAGCATCATGAAAAATACAACGGCACCGGCTATCCGTCCGGACTCCGGGGCGAAGACATTCATTTGTACGGCCGGATCACGGCCGTCGCGGACGTATTCGACGCGCTGGCGAGCGACCGTGTCTACAAAAAAGCGTGGGAGCCCGAGCGCATCCGGGCGCTGTTCCGGGAGGAGCGGGGAGCGCATTTTGATCCGGAGCTGACCGACCTGTTTTTGGCCCATTTTGACGAGTTTTGGGCCATCAAGGAGCAGTATACGGATGGGGTTGTTTTTTAAAGAGCGGGGGCATATTTTTGACTCGATTCAACTGTAAAAATACACCTTCCGAGATAAAATAGCGTTTTCACATTCTGCGTAATTTGCTATAATAAACCAGGTTAACAGGGCCGGTCCATGACTCTTTCCGGGCGAAGGCTCTGCTATACATACTCGGGGAGGAATGGAATCATGCTGCTGAAAGACAATGATGTGATCCTGTTTCAGGGAGACAGCATTACGGATGCGGGACGCCATTATGAAGACGGTGTTTCGCTGGGAACGGGGTACCCGCTGATGGTGGCCGGACGGCTCGGCGCGCTGTATCCGGAGAAGAAACTGACTTTTATTAACCGGGGGATTTCAGGCAACCGGGCGGTGGATCTGCAGCAGCGCTGGGACCGCGACTGTCTTGATCTGAAGCCGACATGGGTGTCCATATATATCGGAATCAACGACACCTGGCGGCGTTACGATAGTAATATGCAGACCACGGCGGAGCAGTATGAAGCTTCATACCGTGACTTGCTGGACCGTACCCGCGAGTCGCTGGACGCGAAGCTCGTCTTGATCGAGCCGTTTGTGCTGCCCGTGCCGGAAGACCGGAAGACCTGGCGGGAAGACCTGGATCCGAAGATTGACGTTGTCCGCAGTCTGGCCCGGGAATACGGGGCGCTGCTGGTTCCGCTTGACGGGTTGTTCGCGCAGGCCTCAACCCGCGCGGAGTGCGCTTTCTGGGCGCCGGACGGCGTACATCCGTCCCCGGCTGGACATGCGCTGATTGCCGAAGCCTGGATGAAGACGGTAGGCGCGCTGTAAGCGTCCACTGGTCTGTTATATGCTGCTTACAGATGCCGCTCCCTGCCGGGGGCGGCTCTTTTTTTGACCCGCCGGCTGTCCGGGGCGTATGATAAACAGATAACGAAGCGGCGTTTCGGGCATAGACTATAGGAACGACGGCAAAAGGAGAGACAGCATATGATTATCGAATCCCCAGCGGATTTGGAAGGCTTGAAGGCGGCCGGACGGGTGGTCGCCCAGTGCATTGCCGAAATGAAGCGGCAGGTTCGTCCGGGTATGACGACGGCGGAGCTTGACCGCATCGGTGAAGAATTTTTATCCCGCCACGGCGCTTTGTCCGCCCCAAAGGCGATGTATGATTTTCCGGGCGCAACCTGCATCAGTCTAAACGAAGAGGTTGCTCACGGCATTCCCGGAAAGCGGGTCATCAAAGCCGGCGATCTCATTAATATCGACGTCTCGGCGGAGCTGAACGGCTATTACAGTGATTCGGGCGTCTCTTTTCAGCTTACGCCCAGCGACGAACGGGTGGAGCGGCTGTGCCGGAGCACCGAAGAGACGATGATGGCGGTTATCCGCCACCTGCGGGCGGGAATGAAAGTGAACGAAATCGGCAAAGTGATGGAGCTGGAGGCCAAAAAACGCGGGTACAAGGTGGTACGCAACCTGTGCAGCCACGGCATCGGCAGAGCGCTGCACGAGGAACCGTTTGAGATTTTGCCCTATTATCATCCACGTGACACCATGATCCTTCAGGACGGCCAGGTGATTACGGTGGAGCCATTCCTCACGAAAAGCGCCCAATTTGTTGAGCAGCAGGCGGACGGCTGGACACTCACGCTGCCGCGCGGCGGCCGGGCGGCGCAGTTCGAGCACACGATCGTCGTAACCAGGGAAGAGCCGATGATTTTGACGAAGGCCTGAGGTTGGCCTGCTGCGGCATGGGATAGTGCGCTGCGGCTTGGGATCATGCATCCTGAAGGCGTCTAAGAATGGGGGAAGGCGCTGTGCGATGCCGGGAAAGCAAAAATATGCGGAGCGCGCCGCCGAAATGCGAACACGGAAGCGGGTGCGTACGGTTAAGAATCGGTTGTCCGGGCAGATGCAGGCCCGTCCCTTCCGCCGCTTGACAATCGGAGGTATAATTGTAACTATAATTGTTGCATGTCTTCCCCGGCAGGGGAGGACGGAAGCGGAAAGGAAGGATGCGCATGAGCGGCATCAATACCCGGTTTGCGGTCGGCATCCACATTATGACTTTGCTTGAAGCAAATAAGGACGAAAAATGCACCTCCGAATGGATTGCGGGCAGCGTAAACACCAACCCGGTGGTCATCCGGCGCATCACGGGAATGCTTCACAAGGCCGGGCTGGTTGAGGTTCGTCCTGGTGTGGCCGGAGCCAAGCTGGCCCGGAGCGCGGACGAGATCACCTTGCTGGATATTTACCGGGCAGTGCAGGCCGCACCGGAGAACGCGCTGTTTGGCGTTCACGAGCAGCCCAATCCTGAGTGTCCCGTCGGCCGGAATATCCAGCAGACGATCATCCCTATTTTTGCGGAAGCCCAGCAGGCGCTGGAAAATGTGCTCGCCCGGACAACGCTGACCCAGGTGATGAATGGAATGCCAGTATAAAACCAATGATATAACTGCAGACGAAGGCGTGTGAACAACGCGGACGCTGTTAGGAAAGCCGGAGGCGGAAGAGAAGCTTCCGGTTTTTTGTTGAATTCATTGACAAAGAAAAATAATGTTACTATACTAAATATAGTTACTTGTAACTGAATTGATTACAAGAAGAGGAGTGTTTGTTATGACATCGACCGCGGTACTGCCTGCCGATACCCGGCTTGGAAGCGTACAGATCCGGGTCAGCGAGCTTGAACGGTCCATTTTGTTTTATGAAAAAGTTGTGGGGCTTAAACTGCTGAGCCGGGAAAAAGACCGGGCGGAGCTGACGGCGGACGGGCGTACTCCGCTGCTCATTCTCAGACAGATTGCAGCACCGCGGCCGCTGGGCCGAAGCTCGGCTGCCGGGCTGTATCATTTTGCCATCCTGCTGCCGGACCGTCCGAGTCTGGGGCTGGTCCTCCGGAATATGATCGATGCGGGGATTCATATCGGCCAGGGCGACCATCTTGTGAGCGAAGCGCTGTATATTCAGGATCCGGACAACAACGGGATTGAGCTGTACGCGGACCGGCCGCGCAGCGGATGGAAACGGGACAGCGAGGGGTATTATGTGATGACCACAGATCCTGTGGACGTCGACGGGCTGCTGGCCGCATCGGCAGGACTCGTCTGGAACGGACTGCCGGCAGGGACCGTAATCGGTCACGTTCATTTCCATGTAGGCAACCTGGAACGCGCCAGAAGCTTTTATTGCGGTGTTCTTGGCTTCGAACTGACGGCTTATTATGGCGGTGCGGCCCTGTTTGTGTCCGCCGGCGGCTATCACCACCATGTCGGCCTGAATGTATGGGCGGGCGAAGGGGCGGCGCCTGCGCCTGCGGATGCGCCGAACATTGATTTTTTCACCATTGTGGTGCCGGACCCGGGTGATTTTGAAGTGATCCGCCAGCGGGCGGCTGCCGCCGGGGTGGAAACGGCCGAAGACAGCGGAATGCTGACGCTTACTGATCCGTGGAACATTGGCATCCGGATTGTGGCGGCTGAATAAAGAAGACAAAAAGCGCCCTAGGCTTGTATGCCCTGGGCGCTTTATCGCGTGCAAATGCGTGAATTGACGTGTTATGGTGTTATTCAGCCAATTGATCGCAATATGGCCGATTGCATTCCATCCCGTTCAAACGGAAGCCTACGAGCAGGATTCGCCGCTAATGCCCTTCTTATTCTTCCGTGCGGCTCAGCAGTGTGGTTTCGCTTTGGCAAGCGCCGCAATCCGCTTGTTCGCTTCCCCCCGGTACCATCCGCCGTGATAGCAGATGACCGAATCGATATCATAATCCGCCAGCTTGCGCAGCGAATCAAGCGCCGTTTCCATATCCGGCGTAGCGGCGGGGTCCGGTCCGAACAGGACGTCTCCGGCTGTCGTCAGCGCGTCGCCAGCGATCAGAATACGGCTTGGCCGGTGATACAGGCTGATATGCCCCGGACTGTGCCCGGGGGTATGAATGACGCAGAGCCCGCCTTCCAGTTCGTCGCCGTCCGCCACGACTGTGTTAACCGGCGCGTGCGGCGGGTGTTTTAACACCCGGAGAAATGCCTCACGCCAGGGTGCGGGCAGATCCGGCGGAAGCATGGATTCGGCGGCGGCCAGCGCTTCAGGGGTATGCTTGAGCAGCATCCGCTGCCCTTCGATGTAGGGGCGTTCCAGTTCATGGGCGAGAACCGTGATCCCTTTCTCTTTTAGCGCCAGAAGTTCCGGCAGGCTTCCGATATGGTCGAGGTCCTGGTGGGTGATCATAATCGCATCCAGTTGATCCGCTGAAATCCCCAAACCGGCCAACGCGTCCATCAGCCGGGTTCCGAGACCGGGATAACCGGTATCCACCAGCATGGCACGTTCTTCGCCGTACACAACGGCCGGGTAGATCCGGTCGGTTCCCCCCATTACCTGGACTTCCAACTCCAGCATTTCAATCACCGATTTATTGTACAAAACCGTCCCTCCTGAAGATATGATAACGGCTGGCCAGCCAGAAACAATGTCTATCATATACAAAGATTAGGAGTATATCAATACATAAATATTTTATTATAACACATAAATTTTATTTTGTCAATAGTTAATTTAAGTCCCGTAATGCTGATTATCTGCCAAATGATCTTGCCTCATCCGCAGCGGATGACTTTCCAAGCCTCAAAACTTCGGTAGCGGAACAGCCGTATGAATTAGCCCTGTTTGCCGGCGAACCGAAGACCTGAATACGCTAGGCTTCACAAAACAAAACTGCACTGCAAGCCCCCAGGTGGTGCTTAGCCAGTTGGAATAAATATCCTGAAAAACCGAGCGGGAACGAAATATTTTAAGAATTATGGCAAAACATTGAAGAATATCAAGATAAACCGGCTCAGACAGCCAAAAATCGTTTTTGTGACTGTTTTAGCCCTGTATGCTCGGTTATAATGCTGGTGTAACCCCGGAACCGGGCAAAATTTGATTCGCCCTATTTGTTTGTGGGAATATAGATAGTAACAACCTTCCGGGGAAGCCGGCACCTGACCGCTGGCCGGGGGAGAGAGCCAAGAAAGAGAGACGTGATGCATCATGAAATCTATCGCATGGGTAACCGACAGCACCAGTACGCTGGACGCGGACTTTGCCAAAGCGAACCATATTTATATCGTTCCGCTCCGGCTGATCGTAAACAACGAAGCATATAAGGAAAACATCGATATTACGGCGGAAGAGTTCTATGAACAGATGAGACGGCATGAGCAGGTCGGCAGCTCTCAACCTCCGATCGGCGAATTCATAGAGCTGTATGAAGATTTAAAAGACAAATACGACGAGATCATCGCTATTCATTGTTCTTCCGCGCTGAGCGGCACCTACCATACCTCCATGCAGGCGGCTGAAATCGCCGAAGCCAACGTAACCTGCATCGACTCTGAAGCCGGAGCGTTTCCGCTCCGCGAGATGATTATGAACGGTGTCGAGTGGCAGAAGCTGGGCTGTTCGGTGCATGAGATCAAGGAACGGATCGAGCAGATGATCCGCGGCATGACTTTTTATCTGATGCCGGCCAGCCTGACCCAGCTTCACCGGAGCGGACGGGTTACGGGGCCCCAGCTTGTGCTGAGCCAGCTGCTGCGAATCCATTTGCTGTTGAAGTTTGATGAGGGGAAAGTCATCGTGGAGGAGAAGATCCGTTCCTTTAAGAAGACGAAACAGCGGCTGCTTGAACACCTGAAAAAAGATTTTGCGCTGATCAAAGACGTCTGCATCATGCATGCCAACAACAAGGAAGAAGCGCAGCGCCTGGAGGACGAAATCCGGGAGATGAATCCGGAGCTGCGGACCGAAGTGATGCCGTTTATTCCGGTAGCCGGTATTCACGCGGGGGAAGGAACACTTGCACTGGCCTGGATTCGGCAGCGTCCTGCTTTTGCCTGAGAAGGGGAAAGCAACTATCATCGCACACTCATTATAAAAAAAGGGCCGTCCCTTCCGGGACCGCCCTTATTTGCGTATACGGCGAAACATTTGCCCGAGCACCTCGCTCAGCACGAGCCCGGTCGCGATGGCGCCCGACAGCATTAAAGCCTGGACGGCAATCTGAACTGCTGTAATGTATTCCTCCTCCACAAATTTGCGCATTGCGTCATAGGCGAGACCGCCTGGCACAAGAGGAAGGATGCCTCCAACACTGAAGATGATGACGGGCATTTTGAACGAGCGGGCGAAAAACTGGCTGACGACTCCGACCAGCAGCGTCGCGCCGAAGGTGGCGACGATCGGCTTCCATTCGGGATCGAGCAGCAGGTACATCAACCAGCCGACCATGCCCGCAAATCCGCACTGCACCAGCGCGCGTCTGGGCACGTGGAACAGCATGCAGAAGGTGGCGGAAGCGAGGAAGCTGGCGACAAGCTGCAGTATCATGGACGGTTAACCTCTTTCTTGTATACAGTGGTGAAGCCGGGGCCCCTGACCCTAGAACAGCGACAGCGCAAGGCCGATACCCGTCCCGATGGCAAAGGCGGTCAGAAAAGCGTCGGCGCCTTTGGATAAACCCGAGACAAGATGACCGGCCATCAAATCACGCACCGCATTCGTGATCAGCAGCCCGGGAACAAGCGGCATAACCGAGCCGATGATGATTTTGTCCGTTTCACGGCCCACTCCCCACTGCACGCTGAAAAAGGCCAGCAGTCCAATCAGAAACGCGGCTGAAATTTCGGCAAAAAACTTGATCTGCACGAGCCGGTGGAGATAGACCGCCGCCATGTATCCAAACCCCGAAACGAACAGCGCCGGCAGCGCGTCCTGCAGGCTTCCTTTGAACATAACGGTGAAGCAGCCGCCCGTAACCGCCGCGGCGGCAATCTGCATCCAGACAGGGTAGACGTGACCCGCCTGGTCCACCGACATCAGCCTGGCGCGGGCTTCGTCCGGTGTGAGCGCCTGCTGGCTGAGCTGACGGGAGATGTCGTTGACGTCGGACACCTTGCGTAAATCGGTCGTCCGGTCGGCGATCCGGAACAGCTTGGCCGGCTCCGTGGGGCTGGTCGCAAACATAATGACGGTCGGGGTGACATAGCTGTGCGCCCCGGGGTAACCAAGCGCGGCCGACATTCTGGACATGGTGTCCTCCACGCGGTAGGTTTCCGCCCCGTTTTGCAGCATAATTTTCCCGGCCAGCAGACACAGATCAACGATATCCCGATCCGGCTCTGCTTGCGTTGCTGGACGTTCCACTGGTCCCAAATCCTCCCCTTGAATGTTATATCTCCGATTGTCGCCCCGAACCGGAAAAAATTCAAGTCCTTCTTTTGCCTGCTGTTAGTTCCGCTTGTCTCTGCCGTTTAAATCCGCTGCCTATGGGCCACCAAACGATACCCCGGCATGGAAGGGGAGGGGGAAAACCGCCTCCCGAAACGAACCGTCCCGGCGCCTGGGGCGCCTATTTGTAGTGCCCGCCGATTTTGGCGGCGCGGTCCTTCATTTGCCCCGCGCCGGTGAAGGAGGCGGCCCGCCCGATGATCGTATCGCCGTATTTCCGCTTGAGGCTGTCCGTAGCCCGCTCCAGCTCGCGGATGCGGGGACGGGGCTCAAACAGGGTCAGCTGGTACTGATTTTCGTCCGACAATCCGGACAAACTGATACCGACCCGGCGCACCGGCTGGCCGTCCCAGTGGCGGCGGAACAGCCGCATGGCCGCTTCGTACACAAGATTGGTGGCGTTTGCGGGGTCCGGCATCGTCTCCTGGCGGGAGAAGCCTGCCGGCCGGTCGAAATCCGCGCCCCGGCAGCCGACCGATACCACGGAGCCGTTTACCCCGAGGGTGCGGCAGCGCCGGCAGACAAGCTCGCACAGCTCCAGAAGGACAATTGAAATTTCCTCCATTGTGCGGTAATCGCGCGGCAGCGTCATCTGGTGGCCGACGCTTTTGGGCGGCTCCTCGTGCGTGTGGGGATTGACCGGACTGTCGTCCATGCCGTTGGCGATGCGCCAGTACAGTTCGGCGTCAATGTCGGCTTTGCGGCCAAAGCGGGCGCGCATACGCCGTTTCAGCTCGCCGAGCGGAAGCTGCGCCAGGCTGCCAATCGTCGGCAGTCCCATTGCTGTGAAGTGGGCGGCCATCCGCCCGCCCACCATAAACAGGCTGCGGATCGGCAGAGGCCAGAGCAGGTCGGGCAGCTGTTCTTTCGGAAGGGTAAAGATACCTTCGCCGTTTTTTTTGGCCCACAGGTCGCATGCCATCTTGGCCGTTACCTTGGAGTAGCCGATGCCCACCCGGGTATACACCCCGGTATCCCTGCGGATCCGGTCCTGAATAGCCGCCGCGATTGCTTTGGGGCTGCCGAACAGCGTCCGGCTCCCGGTCACATCGATGAACTGTTCATCGATGGAGTAGGGCTCAACCAGGTCGCTGAATGTGCGCAGGATATCCGTGATTTGAGCCGAAACATCGATGTAATGCTGCATGCGCGGTTTGGCGATAACCAGGTCCGGACATTTGGCTAGCGCTTCCTGCAGCGTTTCGGCCGTCGTCACCCCGGCCTGCTTCGCCAGGGGGCAGGCGGCAAGCACGATGCCGCTGCGTCTTGCGGGATCGCCCGCCACAACCAGCGGGCGGCCGTTGTACCGCGGATTGGAGGCCTTTTCGACCGAAGCGTAAAAGCTCTGGCAGTCGGATAACATAATAACACGTTCCGTTTTCATTGGAGTCACTCTCCCCTAGCCGAATGTGTCTATAGCGGCTGATGCTTGGTTTTTATTATAATGGGAACATATGATCTGTCTATGTATATTTATTCCCAATCGGCATTGATTTAAGAACAAATGTTTGGTTTAATAATAATACAAACAAACGTTCGCTGTCTTGGTGATTGAACTTGCGAAGCGAGTCCGGTTTCGACGCAGTGATTCAGATATAGAGCTTGAACTGCAATATAAAGGCTCGAACAGTATAAATGAAGGGTGGAGGGATCAATATGCCGTTGAAATATATAGGCTGCGTAATGGAGATTGTATATATGGACAGGGAAGGGAAGCTTACCCAGCGCCGCGTTCGCGTCAATCGGGTGGACGGCGGACTGCTGCGGGCAACCTGCCTGGAGACAAATGGTCCGAGGACGTTTAAGCTGTCCAGTATTCTTGCCTGGAAGCCGGTTCCTCTGCGGAACGCTTCTTGACTTAAGGGAGAAGGGCAGCGTCCGGGTGTTGATCCGGGCGCTGCCCCTAATGGCTGCCGCAAGCAGTCTTCAGCGAAAGGCGCTGCTCTAATGGCTGCCGCAAGCGGTCTTCAGCGAAAGGCGCTGCCCTAATAGCTGCCGCAAGCGGTCTTCAGCGAAAGGCAGAAGCGTAGAGGCATCGGCCCTAAGCCGTGTCGCCTGCTCCGTAGTCCGAGTGGTAGTTTAACTTACGCGTGAACTAACTCGTCGCGTTTCAGTTGAAGCGGAGGAGGAATCAGCCAGCCCTTCTCTTTGTTCAGACGCAGCAGCGACAATCCCGTTGCAGCTTTTACCCCGTGGTACTTCATGAACAGAGCGCCGATATCCTCGCGGATCGACATGCCCATAATTTGGCTGCATTCCACCAAACTCACTGCTACGCTGGCCGACAGGGCTGCGGCGATTTCAGGATCGGAGAAGCGGGCGCCCATCGGGATATCCTCCAGCTTGGCGATCGGACGCTCCGGCAGCGCCGGGGAGGTAGGAATTCCGTTATCGTGCAGAATTTTATCGCACTCTTTGATTTCCTTGCGTGCCTGATCCAGCATTTCGCTGATGACTTTCTTTAATTCCTTGTCTCCGGCGTGATAATGAAACGCCTGAAGCGAGGAGACCGCGCCCTTTGCTTTGGTCGAGTACTGCCAGATGCCGTTAATTTCGCCGTAATGAAGCGGTTCGTCTTTCGGATTGCCATCCAGAATTCCCATTGTTGTTATGCTCCTTTGCAAAGTTATTAGGCCACCGTACAATAGCTTTTCCAGAGGAGGCTTACTTAATGAACACCGTTAGCAGGGAATGAGCGGAAACGGGACCAGACTGTCCGCATCATCCGTACTTGGCAGAGCGGCATGGATGGGTTGCAGAACGGGCCTGGCCGTTTTTTAACCGGGTTCAACCGGGCAAGTTTTTTTGCATCACAAGCCAGGGAATAACACATTTTACAGGTGAACTCCAAGCCAAGCAGGCCTTCGCCGGAATATCGGCAAAGGCCTGCTTGTGTTCTCGCCATAAAGCACGTTATGGAGAATAAGCGGTGGAGAGAAATTGGAATTACCGGGAGTGCCGCCTGCGGAACCGCAGCGGGGAATTGCCCATCCGCTCGGCAAACCGGCGGGAGAAATAAGGCGTGCTGCCAAAGCCCGTGCGTTCGGCGATCAGGGCTACCGGCAGCTCCGTTTTCAACAGCAGCAGCTTGGCCTGCTCCAGCCGGTAATCGGTCAGGTATTCCATCGGAGTCACCCCGTAGACGCGTTTCATACAGCGGGATAAGTAATTGTAATGAAAATGCAGCGCTTCCGACAGCGAAGCGTTAGTCAGCGGTTCGGTGTAATGGCTGCGCAGATAGGCTTCCGTCCGTTCAGCCAGTTCGAGCGCGTGCGTCCGTCCTGAATCGTGGCGGGACAGGTCAAGGGAACGCAATAGTTCTTCAAAGATCCGCTGCTGCTCCCAGACGGCGCTGGAGCGGCGTTGTCCGGCCAGCTGCAGCAGCAGCTCGGCGAGTCCCGTCCGTCCGGGCGTATCGGGACCGGGTCCAGGCCCAAATTGGGGCAGGCGGATGAAATAAGGAGAGACGCCAAAGCGGTCCGTATGGTCCACACGGTTCAGCGGTACGACATCATCTTCTGTCTGCCGCCAATCGCCAATCGTGCGGAAATGAATCCAGGTAAATGACGTCTCTTCCCGGCACGGCTCGGCCGCATAATGATAGCGGTCCGGCAGGAGCAGAAGCATGTGTCCTGCGGGAACCGCCCACCGTTTCTTTTCTTCTCCCATATAAAGTGCGCCTCGCTCGACCAGCAGCAGGTCGAACAATCCGATGCCCGCACGGTTTGGATGCTGTTCTCCGGGCGCATATACCGTCCGTCCGCATTCGATGAAGTAAGGAAAGGGCGGAGCGGCCAAATGGATCAGAGGGGAATCAACGTACATAACAAGAGCCTCCTTAGAGTAAAAACCAGGTCCGATTAACGGGCTCTGAACAGTGTGAAATTAGACAAAAAACGAGTTGAACATTTGGCTGTTTCGTATTTATTTTACACCTTATAATGGGATCTATCGAGGTTCAAATCACGCAGAAAGGAAAGATGCGCAATGGAGAACACCGCGGCAGGCATAACGCCAAACGCCAATACACATGACAAACCGGGAACAGGGATAAACGTCCGGATCCGGGATGAGTTCTGGACCCATTATATCAAACTGGTACAGGAGGTTGTTATCCCGTATCAATACGAGGCGCTGCATGACCGGATTCCGGGCGCGGAGCCAAGCCGTGCAGTGTCGAATTTCGAAATTGCCGCAGGACGCAAGCAGGGCGAATTCGGCGGTTTTGTGTTTCAGGACAGCGATGTAGCCAAATGGCTGGAAGCAGTCGGATATTCCCTGCAGCTGGAACGCGACCCGGAGCTGGAGCGCCGGGCGGACGAATTGATTGCCCTGGTCGGGGAAGCGCAGCAGGAGGACGGCTACCTGAATACGTATTTTACGATCAAGGAGCCGGGCCAGCGCTGGACGAATCTTAACGACTGCCATGAGATGTATGTGGCCGGACATTTTATTGAAGCCGCCGTCGCCTATTACGAAGCAACCGGCAAACGGGAGCTGCTTGATATCATGTGCCGTATGGCGGACCACATCGATTCGGTGTTTGGACCGGAAGAAGGCAAGCTGAAGGGATACGACGGACACCAGGAAATTGAGCTTGCGCTTGTGAAATTGTATGGGCTTACAGGGGAAGAAAGGTATTTAAAGCTGAGCCAATTTTTTATCGACCAGCGGGGGACGCAGCCTCACTTTTTTGTCGAGGAGTGGGAACGGCGCGGAAGAATGACGTTTTATGGCGGGCCTACGAATAAAATCAATCTGGAGTACAACCAATCCCATCTTCCCGTACGGGAGCAGAAGGAAGCGGTAGGGCATTCCGTGCGCGCGGTCTATATGTATACCGCAATGGCTGACCTGGCCCGGCTGACCGGCGATTCGGAGCTGGAGCAGGCCTGCAGGAGACTGTGGGATAATATCCAGAACAAACAGCTGTACATTACGGGCGGAATTGGATCGACCCATCACGGAGAAGCGTTTACCTTCGATTACGACCTTCCCAACGATACGGTATATGCGGAGACCTGCGCTTCGATCGGACTGATTTTTTTCGCAAAACGGATGCTCAACCTTTCGCCGGATGCGCGGTTTGCGGATGTCATGGAACGGGCGCTGTACAACAATGTTTTGGGGTCGATGGCCCAGGACGGCAAGCATTATTTCTACGTCAATCCGCTGGAGGTATGGCCGCAAGCCTGCACCTGCAATCCAGGTAAACATCATGTCAAAGCACAACGCCAGGGCTGGTTCGGCTGTGCCTGCTGTCCGCCGAATGTCGCCCGGCTGCTTACTTCGCTGAACCGGTATATCTATACCGTTCAAGGCGACACGATCTACACCGACCTCTATATCGGCAGTGAACTGACTGCCGATCTGCCGCAGGGAACGGTCCGGGTAACCCAGGTCACGGAATATCCTTGGGACGGCAAAATTGTCATGGAAATCGAGCCGGATCAGGAAAAAACGTTTGGGCTTGCATTGCGGATTCCCGGCTGGAGCGGAAGCGGGATCAAGGTAAACGTCAACGGGGAAGAACTGACCGCCGGGGAAGAATCGGCGCAGGTACGCCAGGGATACATGGTGATCCGGCGCAGCTGGCGGCAGGGTGACCGCGTGGAGGTACAGCTGCCGATGGAGCCGTTCCGGGTATATGCGCATCCTCAGGTGCGGGCCGATGCGCGCAAGGTCGCCGTTCAGCGCGGACCGCTTGTCTACTGCTTCGAGAGCGCCGATAACGGCGTTAACCTTGGCGCACTTGCACTGAAGCAGGATTCGCCGCTGACGGATGCTTACGACGCATCGCTGCTGGGCGGGGCGGTAACCATCGGAAGCCGGGGCAGCCGGCTGGAGGAGTCCGAAGCGGAGCAGGGTCTGTATACCCGGTCGCGGCCGGCCGTCAAGGAAGTTCCCGTCCAAGCGGTTCCTTATTATATGTGGGGGAACCGGGGAGACGGAGAAATGCGGGTGTGGGTGGAAGAAGAATAGACCCCGTGGATACACAACAAACAGACCGGATTGCCCAACAGGACAATCCGGTCTGTTTCAGTTCAGGAACCGTGCAGCGTGCATACCAAGTATCTAGGCTGCGTTCGGATTCATCATTTATTGTTCGATTAACCCAGCTCCACTACGACACGGTGTACGCCGCCGTCGCTCGCAGGGGTAATGACGTTGCCTTCCACCGGCTGGCCGTCCAGCGTCAGACGGGCTACGCCTTTGGAGACGTGCTGCGGATTTTTCACTTCGATCACATAGGTGTCGCCGCGGAAGACACGGGTGATTTCAAAGCCATCCCACTCGGACGGAATGCACGGATCGACCTTCAGGCCGTCAAAATCAGCCTGGATGCCGAGAATCGCCTGGGTAATCGCCACATAGTTCCAGGCGGCGGTGCCGGTCAGCCAGGAGTTTTTCGCTTCCCCGTGGCGAACCGCGTCACGGCCGGCGATCATCTGCGAATAGACGTACGGCTCGGTGCGGTGAATTTCGCTGATGTCCTCCAGGTAAGCCGGCGCGATTTTGGCATACACTTCAAACGCCCGGTCCCCTCGACCCAGTACAGTTTCCGCAATCATGATCCAAGGATTGTTGTGGCAGAAAATTCCCGCATTTTCTTTGTAGCCCGGCGGATAAGTCGAGATCTCGCCAAGGTTCAAATAGTATTTGGAATACGGCGGCTGCTGCAGCACGATACCGTATTTTGTATCCAGACGTTCCTGCACGGAGTTCAGCGCCTTGGCGGCTTCTCCGCCTTCGACACCGATACCGGCCATTACGCAGATACCCTGCGGCTCGATAAAGATCTGGCCTTCTTCGTTTTCCTTGCTGCCGATTTTATCGCCATAGTGGTCGTATGCGCGCAGGAACCAGTCGCCGTCAAAACCGTGGGACAATGTGGTCTGGCGCATTTGTTCGATTTTCGCTTCGGCGTCTGCCGCCAGCTCGGTAAGTCCGCGTCTGCGGCAGAGTTCGGCATAGTCAGGACCAACAAAAACAAACAAGCCGGCAATAAAGACGGATTCGGCTACACGGCCTTCGATATTGGCGGTTGTCTGGAACGATTCGCCCGGTTCTTTGGAGAAGCAGTTCAGGTTCAGACAGTCGTTCCAGTCGGCGCGTCCGATCAGCGGCAGGCCGTGTGGCCCGAGGTTGTTCGTGACATGCTCAAAAGAAACCTTCAGATGCTCAAACAGGGTAGCCGTGTTGTCCGGGTTGCTGTCGAACGGCACCTGCTCATCCAGAATACTGGTGTCGCCGGTCTCTTTGATGTAAGCGGCGGTGCCAAGGATCAGCCACAGCGGATCGTCGTTGAAGCCGGTGCCAACTTCGTTGTTGCCTTTTTTGGTCAGCGGCTGGTACTGGTGATACGCGCTGCCGTCCTCGAACTGGGTCGCAGCGATATCGAGGATACGTTCTCTTGCACGCTCCGGAATCTGATGCACGAAGCCAAGCAAATCCTGGTTGGAGTCGCGGAAGCCCATGCCGCGGCCAATGCCGGATTCAAAATACGAAGCGGAACGGGACATGTTAAAGGTAACCATGCATTGGTACGGGTTCCAGATGTTCACCATGCGGTTCAGTTTGTCGTCGCCGCTGTTGATCTGGTATTTCGACAGCAGGTTATCCCAATAAGCAGCCAGATCGGCAAGTGCTGCGTCGACCTGGGCATCGGTTGCGAAACGCTCGATCAGTTCAAGCGCCGGTTTTTTGTTGATGACGTTCAGCGCTTCCCACTTTTCTTCCTCAGGGTTCTCGATATAGCCCAAAATAAAGATCAGGCTTTGCTCTTCACCCGGCGCAAGCGTCAGGTTCAGGGCGTGGGAGCCGATCGGAGACCAGCCGCTGGCCATGGAATTGGTTGCTTCGCCTGCGGCTACCGCCTGCGGATGCTCCAGTCCGTTGTACAGGCCGACAAACGATTCGCGGTCGGTGTCGAAGCCGTCGATCGGACGGTTAACGGAATAGAAGGCATAATGGTTACGGCGCTCGCGGTATTCCGTTTTGTGATAAATCACGGAGTCCTGAACTTCCACTTCACCGGTGCTCAGGTTCCGCTGGAAGTTGGTCATGTCATCCTGGGCGTTCCAGAGACAGAATTCAGCGAACGAAAACAGCTTGACGGTCTTCGGCGCGCTGCCTGTGTTTTTGACGACAAGGCGGTGGATTTCGGCGTTAACGCCCAGCGGAACAAACGCCAGCTGATTCACGGAGATGCCGTTCCGTTCGCCGGTGATGGACGTATAGCCCAGACCATGGCGGCACTCGTAGAAGTCGAGATCGCGTTTTACCGGCATCCAGCCGGGGGTCCAGAAATCGCCGTCATCATACAGGTAGTAGTAACGTCCGTTGGAATCAAGCGGAATGTTGTTGTAACGGTAACGGGTTAATCTTCTCAGACGCGCGTCCCGGTAGAAGGTGTAGCCGCCGCCGGTATTGGAAATGAGGCCAAAAAACTGCTCGCTGCCGAGATAGTTGATCCACGGGTAAGGTGTTTTGGGTGTATTGATTACATATTCTTTACGGGAATCGTCAAAGGTTCCGAATTTCATGAGAAAAGGTCTCCTTTCGTTTGTGAACGCGCGTTTACAGGTGTCAAAAAAAATACATCGACGGAAAAAGGGGCATAAGTCAGGCGGTGCCGCAGACCCTGCCGCGAATGAATCTGCCGTCTCGTCCGCCGTAGTTGAAGGCGGACGAGACGGCAGCCCGCTAAGGGTAGCTTGCTGCTGTCAGCCGAGCTAAAAAAAATGGCTATCCTGGCGTTGGCTGCCGGGTTGAAAGGGCAGGGTGGTAGCAGCTCCCGCCTCTGCTCAACGCTGCCGTCCCCGCACTCCGGCTATCGGTAGCAGCGCGCCGGTGCTTAAGAGCATCCCGGCAGCCTTAGCGGGCCGCCGGAGGCAGGCAGGAGTCGCGGACGACAAGCCGGGCCGGAAAGCTGACCGTGCTGAAGGTCGGCTGTCCGGATCCGCACAGCTCGATCACCTTCTCGACGGCCGTCCGCGACATGTCGTAGATCGGCAGCCGGACCGAAGTCAGCTTCGGCGTGATGCGGGAAGCTAGCTGGATGTCGTCAAACCCCGCGATCGACATCTGTTCCGGAACGGCGATTCCATGGTTGGACAGCGCTTCCAGCGCCGAAATGGCCATGTCGTCGTTGGCGGAGAACAGGGCGGTCGGGAGTGTTTCCCCCGAATCCAGCAGGCGGGCAACCTCTTCGTACGCCCGGTCCTTCAGGAACTCGCCTTCCAGCAGGTACGGCTCCCGCACCGGCAGGCCGTGCTTGTTTAGCGTGTCCACGAATGCGGCGTACCGCTCGCGTCCGGAATAGGTGTTCATCCGGCCGCGGATCATGCCGATTTCGCGGTGGCCGAGCCCGATCAAATATTCGACCGCTTCGGCCGCACCTTCGTAGTCTTTGGAGTTCACAACCGCCAGATGGTTTTTGTCCAGGTGTTCGGACATGATTTCGGCGATGTCGTAGTCAATCAGCACCAAGGGCGCGTCCAGACCAACCATTTCGCGGACGATGTCGATGTCCTTCTGCGTGCCGACGATGATGCCGCCGTCGATCCGCTTTTGCAGAAAGGCCTGTTTTACCTTCAAAAAATCGTCCGGCGAATACACCGTATGAATCAGAACGTAGCAGCCGCGGGCGTTGGCCGTATCGACAACGGCATCCACAAACGGAGCAAAATAATTGTTCTGATAAATCCGGTTTGCATTCTCCTTTTCGTTCATGCTGATCGCGAACAGGCCGATGGTGTCGGTGTTTTTGCCCGCAAGCGCGCGGGCGAAGCTGTTGGGCTCGTAGCGGTGCTGCTCAATCACCTTCAGCACCTTGGCCCGGGTCTCCTCGGGCACGTTCGGGTAATTGTTGATGACTC
Organism: Paenibacillus nanchangensis; assembly: GCF_046543445.1. Classification (NCBI taxonomy): domain Bacteria; kingdom Bacillati; phylum Bacillota; class Bacilli; order Caryophanales; family Paenibacillaceae; genus Paenibacillus; species Paenibacillus nanchangensis. The sequence goes on along the minus strand of NZ_JBHOFD010000004.1, from coordinate 220,670 downwards.
TGGACACCGTACTGCGGGAAACCCCGGCCAATTTGGCAATGTCTTCGCTGCGCATCGGGTTCTCCCCTTTCGTAAACGCGCGTTTATGACCCCATTGTAGGCGAAAACCGGACGAAGCGCAAGCGGACTTTTTCAAACGCGCTTTTAGAAAGCACTTTTTCAAACGTACTTTTTCAAGCGCACTTTTCTAACGCACTTTTTCAAACGTGCACAGAAGCTTGTCCCGATTACGGACAGCAATTGATTTGCCGCAGCTTTCAGGTACAATTAGGAAGCCAGGGAAGCCAGGGAAGCCAGAGAAGTCAGAGAAGCCAGGAAAAAGCAGTGACTGCAAAAGCGCCTAACAGGCTGGAATCCGGGGATGCCGCCGAAGAATTAACAAAAGTATTTTTGTGAAGTTATAAAGGAGAGGATGTTCAGTGATTATCAGGCCGTACCAGGAGTCGGATATCGATAGAATCGTCACTTTATTTTACGAAACGGTGCATTCGGTCAACACCCGGGATTATTCCAAAGAACAGGTGGAAGCCTGGGCGCCGTATCAACAAGCGGACGAGCGAAAAGCGGCTTGGCAGGCGTCTTTGCGCCGGAACTTTTCTTTTGTAGCCGAGGAAAACGGAGTGATTGTCGGGTTCTCGGATTTGAGTTCCAAAGGTTATCTGGACCGGATGTTTGTACATAAGGACCATCAGGGACGCGGCATTGCTTCGGCATTGCTCCGTCGGCTTGAACTGGAAGCGACAGCGCGGAACCTGCCAGTAATTGAGACGGATGCGAGCATTACGGCGCGGGCTTTTTTTGAAGCCAGGGGGTATACGGTGGTTCGGGAACAGACCGTGGAGCGAAGCGGCGTGAAGCTGAACAATTACCGGATGGAAAAACGCTTCGCGCCGGCGTCCGCCAAAACAGAGAACGCAGAAGGGACAGGGGAAATGAGCAAATGAACGAGCAAATGAACGAGCAGGAACTGATCCGGCAGGCAGAAAGTTATGTGAAAACAAGGCTGGAGCACGAAACGACAGGCCACGATTGGTGGCATATTGCCCGGGTGACGGCGCTTGCCGTGCGGATCGCGGGCGAAGAAGGAGCGGATGTGCTCGTGTGCCGGCTGGCCGCGCTGTTCCACGATCTGGCGGACGAAAAAATCGTGCCGTCCAAAGCGGAAGGCCTCGCCCAAATTGCGGAGTGGCTGAACGCGCATGGTGTGCTTGAGGCGGACATCCGGCATATCACGGAAATTATCGCGGAAATGTCGTTTGGCGGCGGGCACGGCCGTCCGATGCGGACCATTGAAGGACGGGTCGTTCAGGATGCGGACCGGCTTGACGCCATCGGCGCCATCGGGATTGCCCGGACGTTCACGTATAATGGGAGCAAAGGGCACAAGATGCACGAGCCGGGACGGCCTCCGCGCGAGCAGATGACCGAAGAGCAGTACCGGAAGGAGCCGAATACGGCGGTCAATCATTTTTATGAGAAGCTGCTGAAGCTTAAAGACCGGATGAACACGGCCACGGGAAAAAGGCTTGCCGAAGGGCGGCATGCGATGATGGAGTCGTTTCTGGACCGGTTTTACCGCGAATGGGAGGGAGAGCTGTGACTTTGCCTGTTGAAATTCATCCGCTGAATGACGCCTTTTTGCAGGAGGCGCTGGAGATCAGCGGGACGGTGATGGTGTCCCGGGGGACTTTGCATCATTTGGGAGAGCTGCCGGGTTATGCGGCATTGGCGAATGGCCGGGTGCAGGGCTGTATTTTTTACCGGATCGGCGGGGAGCGGTGTGAAATTGTATCGCTGGACAGCCGGATGGAGAACGCGGGGGCAGGGACGGCGCTGATCCGCAGCGTCATCGAAACGGCGCAGGCGGCGGGATGCCGCACAGTGTGGCTGATTACGTCCAATGACAACACGAAGGCGATCCGTTTTTATCAAAAAAGAGGGTTCGATCTGACCGCCGTTCATCGTGACGCCATCACGGAAGCCCGCAAGCTGAAACCGTCGATTCCGCTGACCGGCAATGACGGAATTCCGATCCGGCACGAAATCGAGTTCGAATACCGGCTGACGTAACTCCAATTTGCCAAATTGTGCCCGTTCTGGAACTATTGAAGCTGTGCACGCAACGGAAAGGGGACCAATGTCCTTCTTGGACCGGTCCGCTTTCTGTACTGGAAGAATCATTTTTGGCGGGAAGTAGGATGGCGCATAAGACAAACCGAGGGGATCGTATATAATGAAAGTTAAGCTCCAGCTCAAAGGCGGCTGTGGCTTAACCTTCAGCCCAGCTTTCGGCTGTATGCCGGAGCATTTTTTTTACATAGGTCCCGGGGTGGACAGTGTTCGGGAGGAACAATGCATTGAATAGATACCTGCTTCGTCTGCTGACCTTCAGTCTCGTGCTCGGGGTAATTCCTGTCGTACTGCTTGGCGTTTTATCCTACACCATTGCGGCTGGGGACATTGAACAAAAGGTCAAGGAAGGCAAAATGCAGTGGCTGGCCCAAACCCAGCAGCGGGTCGAGCAATTGATGAAATCAATCGATAAATCGGCAACGCAGTTCGCGAATTCGGCTATGGTGAGCCGGGCGATGAATACGGCTTATGGGCCCGATGATTTTGAGGCGGTCCGTGATTTGTCCGCCGGGCTGTACAATCTGCAGTCGAGCGATGTGGTCATTACGCAGGCCTACCTGGTGAACTTAGAGAAAAAATGGGCGGTCAGCCTGAACAGCATCAAACCTTTGGAAGCGCTTCAAAACTACGTGGAAATTCTGGCTTATTCTAAAGAGCCAAAAAGCATCCGGTGGTACTCGGGATCCGGAACAGATGGCAGGGACGCGGACGATGCTGCAGACAGTGCCGCACAGACGTTGACCCTGGTTCATAAAATCCCGATCCTGCCCATGACGGATCAGCCGCAGGGGCTGGTGATCGTCAAGCTTGCGGCAGCGGACATCCGCGCGGCGATCGCCTCGCCGGAACCGGCTAACCGTAATTACATTTTGAACGGGAGCGGGACGGATATCCTGGGATCGCCGGACACCGAGCTGTCGTACCGGGAGATCAACCGGGCGGTTATGCAGGAGCTGCAGGCCGAACCGGGCAAAGAGCAGGGGCTGCTGCATACCCGTATAGACGGAAAAGAAGCCGCTGTGCTGTACCGTCCGTCATCCTATAACGACTGGACGTATGTATCGGTGATCGCCCTGGCGGAGATTACCGGGGAAGCCCGGAAAATTGCAGGGATCACGGCCATCCTTTGTGCGGTGATCTTGGCCGCCGTCCTGGCCGCCGCGCTGTACGGCAGCCGGCGGATGTACCGTCCGATCCGGCATCTGCTCGATACCGCGATGGGACTGGGGCCGGCAGGCAAGGAACCCGCCGCCGCTTCGCTCCCGAAAGATGAACTGGAATACATCCGAACGAGCATGCAGTCGCTGGCCACCGTCAAGGACCGGATGGACCGGCAGATGCGGGAGCAGATGGTGCATCTGAGGGAGTTTTATGTCTTGAAGCTGTTTACCGGCCAGATGACGGAAAGTACGGACGGGTATCACCAGCTGGGCCGGTACGGATTTCCCGCAGGCTGGCGCAGTCTGGGCGTGCTGGCGCTGCAAATCGACAACCTGCAGGAAACCCGGTATGAGGAGGAAGACAGGGAGCTGCTCATGTACGCCGTCACCAATATGGCGCAGGAGCTGATTCCGGCGCAGCACCGGTTTACGCCGATTTTGCTGAACCAAACCCAGCTAACGCTGATTGTTATGGAAGCGGAGGAACCCGAGCAGGCCAAACAGGTGCTGGATGAATGGGCGAGACGGCTTAAGACCAAGGTGGAGCAGTATTTGCAGCTGCAGGTCAGCATCGGAATCAGCAGGCCGTACACCCGGCTGCCCGACACGGTGAAAGCCTACGGCGAGTGTCTTTCCGCCTTGAAGTCAAGAATCAGCTTGGGTCCGGATATTGTTGTTCATTTTGGCGATACCCAGGACGATTCCGGCGCCCTCTTCACCGAAACCTCCCATCTGAAGGTACTGGAGGAACGGCTGATTCACGCCCTGCGGGAAATGCAGCTGTCCGGTGCGGATGAAGCCTTTGCGCAATATTTGGACGCGCTGCTCTACAAGGAGGGCAGCCTGCATAAACATCAAATGCTGCTGATTCAGCTTATTTCAAGATTGCTGGAGCTGCTGCAGGAGCAGGGGATCGCGCCGGCCCGGGTGTTGAAGGATGAAGGAGCGGTGCAGAAGCTGTTCCAGCTGCAGACGCGCGAAGAAATCATCCATTGGTTTTCGTCCAAATGGTTTGCGCCGCTGATTCAGGTCCTGTCGGAGAAAGCCCAGGTGCAGTATGTGACGATCGCGAACAGGCTTGTCCAGATGATCCAGGAACAATATGACCGGAAAATCACGCTGGAATCCTGCGCCCAGACACTAAATTACCATCCTGTGTACGTCAGCCGCATTTTCAAGCGCGAGATTGGCATGACATTCAGCGAATATTTGTCCGACTACCGGATGAAGATGGCCAAGGTTCTGCTGGAAACCACCGACAAAAAAATATCCGAGATCGGAGAACATCTCCAATATAAAAATATCAGCGCATTTATCCGCAGCTTCCGCAAAATGTATGATATGACGCCGGGACAATACCGCGAGAATCTGACAAGGGGGAGCTTCGAATGAAATCTTGTTCCGCAATGCTGCTCAGCCTGGTTCTGCTTGCAGGCACGCTCACCGCTTGCGGCCAGAACGCAAAGGTTGATGAGGGGAGCGCCGCCGGAGGTTTTGATCTGTCGATTGCGGTCAGCCATTCCGGGGAGATTCCCGCGCCGGATAACCCGCTTGAACAGGCAATGGAATCCTACACCGGCGCCCGGCTGCAGATTCACTGGATTCCTTATTCGGCATACGAAGAACAAAGCAATGTCATGATTGCCTCCGGCGAGCTGCCGCAGCTGATCGAGCTCACCTATACTCCAACGATCGCCGCAACCTTGAAATCCGGTCATTTTTGGGATATAAGCCCATATCTGGCGGAGTTTAAAAATCTGTCCGCGGTTAAGCGGGCGTATTACGATAACATTTCTGTCGGCGGCAGGATATACGGTGTACCTTTGTTTCGCGACATGGGACGCGCTATTGTGCTGTACCGCAAGGACTGGCTGGACCGCCTTGGCCTGCAGCCGCCGGTTACCTTTGACGACTGGTATGAGGTCATCCGGGCGATGGCGCAGGATGATCCTGACGGCAACGGCCGTGACGATACATATGGAATGGTCCTGGAGAAACGGTACAATTTGGAAGCCAGCTCGGTGCTGACCCGGATTTCGGTGTCGCAGGGGGGACCAAACAAATGGCAGGAAAAAAACGGGCGGTTTACCCCCGAATTTATGACGGAGCCTTATTACCAAACCTTGCAGCTGTTCCGCAAGCTGTATGCGCAGCAGCTGATTAATCCCGATTTTGCGGTGGTTGATTATACGGAGGTTACAGAGCGGTATGACAGCGGCAGGGCGGGGATACAGATTGCAGGGGGCAACGGACAGACCTGGCAGGATAAGCTGCGGGAGCGGATGCCGGATGCTTTGGTGGGCGTCACGCCGCTAAGCGGGCCCGGGGGCATCCGGGTGCCTGGCGAACCCGGGAATGCCGGGTTTCTGGCGATTCCCACCCAGTCGGTCCGGACGGAAGCGGAAGTCCGCCAAATCCTTGGGTTTCTTGATAAGCTGCTGGAGGTTCCCATGCAGACGCTGCTGGCTTATGGCATAGAAGGCAGGCACTGGACGGAACAAGACGGGCAAGTGATGATCACGGACCGGCTGCTGGACCGGCAGGAAGTGAAGCCTTACCGGGATGCTCTGCCTTTTTTGGGCGCGCTGAATCCGGCGCTGAAACCGGTGAGCCAGCCGGCGCTGTACCGGGATAATCAGCGGATCGTGCAGGGCAACGAGCAGTATATTGTGCCGAATCCGGCGCTTACGCTGGAGTCGGATACCTATATCCGGAAAGGAAAAGAACTGGAGCAGCTGATAGCGGATGCGCAGACCTCTTTTATTTTGGGCAAGCTGGATGAAGCGGGCTGGAAAGCCAAAGTGGAGCAGTGGAAGCAGCAGGGCGGCTCGCAGATGATTTTGGAATACGAGGAAGCGCTGCGCAAGCAAAAAGAATAGCGATAAAGAGCGTCCCGCGGGAATTACCCGCAGGGCGTTTTTTGTGTCATTAGCTCAGGTTGGCGGTGTTGAGCTGTTCATTTGGCCGTGACTGCTGGGTTTGGCTGCTGCAGATCGGGTTGGTTCAAGGTTATCCGCTGTGTTCTTCGGAATCCGGACCAAGAAGTTAACCCGCAGCTATAGCCTGCAGCCTGTCCCTTGCAGCATACTCTGGATGTTGAAATGCAGACGAGGCAGGAGGGGAGCGTGAACAGCAGAACGAAGCGCACAGAGTAATGAGGACGCCGCACAGAACAACCAAGCAGGAATAAAAAGATTACGCAGTAGCGGAAGCATGGATATATAGCATGATCTGCATCATGATCTACAGCATGGATTCAGCATGGATTCAGCATGGATACAGCATGATCTACAGCGTGGATACAGCATGATCTACCATGATTACCGTGATCTACCGTGGTCTACCATTATTTACCCCGATCTATAGCATGGGTGATGTTTCACCGCCCGGGCTTCACTTACTGACTAGGAGGTAGTTATGAACAAGAAAAAATGGCTGCTGCACACCATGATCCTCAGCCTGCTCGTCTCACTGTGGCCGGCCGGCGGCGCAAACGCCGCGGCTCCGGCCAAACTCCCGGCCTTTCCGGGGGCCGAGGGTGGAGGCAAATACGTCACCGGCGGACGCGGCCAAGCCGTGTACGAGGTAACGACGCTGGAAGACTACAAATCGGGAGAAACGCCGATTTCAGGTTCGCTCCGGGATGCCGTCAGCGAAGGCAACCGGACGGTGGTGTTCCGGGTAGGCGGTACGATCCGGCTTAAAGAACCGCTGAAAATTCAAGGTTCGAACTTGACCTTGGCCGGGCAGACGGCGCCAGGCGACGGTATAACCGTAAGCGATTACACGACGAATATTGAAGCCGATAACATTATCGTCCGCTACATGCGGTTCCGGCTGGGTGACCGGGTCCCAAGCGAAGATGATGCCTTTGGCGTACGGTACCACAAAAATCTGATCATCGACCATTGCTCCTTCAGCTGGTCTGTCGATGAGGTGGTCAGTCTTTACGACAATCAGAACACGACCGTTCAGTGGTCCATTTCCGAAGAAAGCATGCTGATGACAACCCATCAAAAAGGCCGGCACGGTTACGGCGGCATTTGGGGCGGCAATGAGTCCAGTTATCTGTATAACCTGATTGCCCACAGCGTCAGCCGCAATCCCCGGTTTCCAACCGTGATTTCCATGTATCCCGACCGGATGGAGGCATCGAACAACGTCATCTACAACTGGGGTTTTTTCTCGACCTATGGGGGCGGAGACGGCCAATACAATCTGAACAATAATTATTACAAGTACGGACCCAGCACGTATTTCAACGTCAGAGACCGGCTGTTTGACGAAATTGCGCCGGAAAGCGAGATGTACTTAAACGGCAATATTATGGACGGCAGCGATTCGGTTACGGCGGATAACCGGAAAGGCGTGAAGCTGATCAAATCCCCAAGCTCGCTCCTGACTGCTCCAATTGTTATTGGGGACGGCTTTACGCCTGATCCGGCCGAAACGGCATACGATAAGGTGCTCGCCGATTCCGGCGCAACCCTGCCGAAAAGAGACGAATACGACGCCCGCGTCATAAACGATGTGAAAAACCGTACCGGACAGCACATCAACTCCCCGATCGAGATCGGCGGTTATCCGGATTACCCGAAGACCGTCTCGGCCGTGGTGGACCAAGACCATGACGGCATGGATGACGCCTGGGAAGCCCAAAAAGGTTTGTCTTCCGCGGACCCCGAAGACCGGAACGGAACCGGCTTGTCTCCTGAAGGGTACACCAATTTGGAAGTATACCTACAGGAGCTGATCGAAGCGGGGAAGGAAAACGGCAAACATATCGGCAACCCGTCGGTATCCATTACCGCGCCAGTAAATAACACGATCGCCAAGGCTGGCGGCAGCTTGACTGTGGAAGCCGCCGCGGACGATGCCGATGGGATTGCCAAAACCGAACTGATCGTGGACGGAACCAAAGTTGCCGAAGATTCTACCGCGCCGTACAGCTTCCAGCTGAATGATCTGGCAGACGGCACTCACTATCTTGTGGTGAGGGCAATTGACAAGGACGGCCTGTCCACTCAATCGAACAATGTGGCTGTCCATGTGAATACGGAGGGGCCGACCGCTCCATGGCAGGCTGTGGATATCGGTTCGCCCGGCATCCCGGGGCATACCCAGCTAGGGAACACGCCGGGTGAAGTGACCGTCAAGTCGGCGGGCGACATCGGCGGCGGGATAGACAACGATCCCGGTACCAAAGATGCGTTCCAGTTTGCTTATCAGACGCTGGAGGGCAACGGAGAAATTATTGCCCGGGTTGAGCATGTGACGCCAACGGATGACCAGGCCGAAGCGGGAGTGATGATCCGCGAATCGCTGGATGAATCGTCCAAAATGGCGTTTGTGTCGATCCCTTATGTCAAAAACGGCAAAAAAGGGATGCTGATCAGCCGTTCCCAAACCGGGGGAGCCGCTTCCCGGACCGAAACGGAGTCTTTTATCGCCACCCCGTATTGGGTGAGGCTGATCCGGATCGGCGACCAGCTGAAAGGTCTGGTGTCGGAGGACAAAAAAGACTGGAAGCTGATCGGCTCGGTCGAGCTGCCGATGAAGGAAACCGTCTACGCCGGCCTTGCGGCCGACGCGTCGGATGCGCCGGATGAAATTCAAAAATACAATACCTCGCATTTCAGCGGAGCGGAAATCGGCGATTTGCCTGAGGATTTTCCGCTTGCGCCAGAATCCCTGCAGGCGGTTCCCGGCGATAAACAAGCGGTGTTAAGCTGGGAGGCCGTCAGCACCGCCAAGAGCTACAGCATCAAACGGAGTGAGGTATCGGGCGGCCCGTACACAACCGTCCGGACCGGAGTGACCGGCACGTCCTTCACGGACACCGGTTTGGTGGCCGGCAAAACCTATTACTATGTCGTCAGCGCGGTGAACCCAAGCGGCGAAAGCTTTAATTCCGCCGAGACCAGCGTGGTCCCCGCCGGTCCGTCGGAAATGATCTGGCTGGCAGACGATGATTTTGAACAGGCGGAGCTTGGCCAGCTGCCGTCCGGCTATACGCAGTCAGGACCGGTACCCGCAACCGAAACCAACAAAGTGATTGCAGCCGCGGTGCCGTCGTCCAGTACGGGCAATCCGTCCGCCAAGGCGATGCAGTTGTATGACACGGGTACGGTCAGCACGAAGGCGGTCCGGAATTTTGCGCCGCAAAAAGGGACGCTGATCGTTGAAGCGGATTACATGCAGGAGGCGGTCATCGGATCGGCGGGTCTGCTGCAGCTGCAGACGCCGGATGGCGGCAAAACTCCGGTTTCGCTGGAAATCCGCAAACCGTCTACGGAGAACACCAATGTGTTCGTCATTAATAACAACAGCACCTATCACAAGCTGGTGGATGGCCTGCCGGCGACAAACCGGTGGATTCATTTCCGGATCGAGGCGAATGTGCTGACCGGGCAGTCCAAAATTTTTGTGGACGGACAGCCGGCGGTCACGCCTGTAGTGGATTTTAATTCCGGAGCGTTGTCCGATACGCAGCAAAAAGGAATTGGCCGGATTCATTTTTCCACGCCTGGAACAGGGGGCGGCAGTCCTTACTGGGATAACATCAAGGTTTACGTGGAAGCGGCTGAGGCGCCGCACGATTTGCGGGTGATTGAAGGCAATGGCGCGGTTGAGCTGAAGTGGAGCGCGGTGGACAGCGCGGAATCGTATAATGTGCAGCGCAGCGAAAAAAGCGGCGGTCCGTACACGCCGGTAGCGTCCGCCGTGCAGGGATTGTCTTTTATCGACGACTCCGTAACGAATGGCAAAACTTATTATTATGTCGTCACCGCAAACGGTTCCGGCGAAGAATCGGGTCCTTCGAATGAAGTGAAGGCGTCTCCGTCCGAATCAGCGGTTCGGCCCGCCGCCCCGGCCGAGCTTCGGGCAGTAAGCCGGGACTCCCAGCTGGATTTCAGCTGGAAGGCGGTGGAGGATGTCAACTCGTATACGCTCAAAAAAGCGGAAACTGCCGCCGGACCGTTTGAAACCGTGGCAGAGGGGATCCGGGAGACCGGCTACCGGCTGACCGGGGTACCGAACGGGACAACGCTGTATTACACCGTGACCGCCACCAATGTGGCGGGCGAAAGCGCAAACTCGGAGCCTGCGGAAGCCACTGCCCACAAGCAGCTCGGCACGCCCGCAGTCAGCATCCGGGAGGGAGACCGGCAGCTCACGCTCAGCTGGCCCGCGGTAGACGGCGCAGAGCATTATGTGGTCAAACGCTCCGCTTCCCCCGAAGGGCCTTATGTCACCGTCAAGGCGGAGCTTGCGGACACGGAATATACCGATGCGGATTTGACCAACGGCAAACCTTATTATTATAAGGTCACCGCGGCCAACGCGCAGGTCTCCGGGCTGGAATCAGCCGCCGCCGGAGCGCGTCCGTATAAGGACGCCGGGCAGCCGGCTATACCGGAAGCCCTGCGGGCTGAACCGGGAGACGGAGAAGTTCAGTTGTCCTGGAAGCCGGCAGGCGGCGCGGCGGAATACCAGCTGGTCCGTTCCTCTGCGGCGGAGGGACCGTATACGGTTATCGTGGACCGCGTGAGCGAACCGTCCTATCTGGACCGGGGGCTCGAAAACGGCCAGACTTATTACTACGCGGTTGCCGCACGCAATGCACACGGCGCGAGTTTGCTGTCTGCTCCGCAGCAGGCGGTACCCGGACAGGTGATCGTGGTTGACGGCAGCGGCGCGGGCGATTTTGCCACCATTCAAGAAGCGGTTGCCGCCGTGCCGGACAACAGTGATCAAGTGACATTAATCAAGGTGAATAACGGCATTTATAAGGAAAAGGTGCTGATTCCTCCGGGCAAAAACAACATCACCATGATCGGCGAAAGCCGGGACAACACCGTGTTAGTGTATGGCGACTCGGCTAAAACGCCAGGTCCGGACGGCAGCGAGCTGGGCACCAGCAACAGCTACACGCTGAAGGTGCAGGGCACCGATTTTTCGATGGAAAACATGACGGTGCAGAACAGCGCCGGACGGACCGCCGGCCAAGCGGTTGCCTTATATGCGGAAGGCGACAAAGGCGTCTACCGGAACGTGAAGCTGATGGGTTATCAGGATACGCTGCTGACGAACCGGGGCCGGCAGTATTTTGCGGATAGTTTTATTGAAGGTACGGTCGATTTTATCTTCGGCAACTCTGCTGTTGTGTTCGAAAATAACATCATTAACAGCAAAGGGCCCGGTTATATTACGGCGCCTTCCACCGAAAAAGACACGCCGGGTTACGTCTTCCTGAACAATACAATCACCGCCGATCCGGAGGTTCAGCCGGGGACGGTGGATTTGGGCAGACCCTGGAGGGATTACGGCAGCAGCACGTATGTCGGCAACAAGCTTGGTGCGCATATCCGTCCTACGGGCTGGCATGAATGGGAGGAAGGCAGAGGCAAAACGGCGCGTTTTTCCGAGTACGGAAGCGAAGGACCGGGGGCCAATCCTGGTGCGCGCCATAACTGGACCAAACAGCTGACAGCCAGCGAGGCAGCCGGATTCACGCTTGAAGCAACGCTGGGCGGCAATGACGGCTGGAACCCGAAACCGTACCTGGGGCTGATTGAACAGGCTCCGGCAGCCGAGATTCCCGTCAGTTCGATCTCCGTTACCGGAGAGGGCGGACGGAGCTCGATCACCGGCAAAAAGGGCAGCCTGCAGCTGAGTGCGGCAGTAGCTCCTCTTGACGCTACAAACCGTACCGTTACCTGGGCGGTATATGAACCGGACGGTGTAACGCCAACGAACAAAGCTGTCATCTCTGAAAACGGACTGCTGACGGCACGGCAAAACGGAACGGTCCGGGCGGTGGCAGCAGCAACCGATACAAGCGGTGTCCAGGGCGGCATGGATGTGACAATCAGCGGACAAGAAGACCTTCCTGCTGATCTTCCGAACGCGTTGCTTAACGGGCCTTCGGTTGTTAAACAAGGCGAGGAATTTTCTTATAAAGTCGATCTGCAAAATGTAACATCCTCCGTGTACGGGCCGATTTATGCTGTGGATCTCACCGTCAGCTTCGATCCGGAAGTCATCGAAGCGGTTGCTGCGCGTTCTTTAAAGGACAGCTTTGAAGTCCTTGGCCAGAAAACTGACGTGCCTGGACAGATCGCGATTACCGCGGCAGCGCTCGGCGCGGATGGGGCGGTTGCTGCGGATGGAGGCCTGCTAGAAATCGTCTTCCGGGCAAAATCTCAAGCAGGGACGGCAGCTTCACCGATCACAATCAACTCGTTTATGGCTTCCAACGGGCAGGGGGAGGAATTCACCATCCTGGCCGCCAATGAAGCGGTGATCCGGGTTCAGCCGGCGCAAACCGCCGAGCTTGCGGCCCTGATTAAGCAGGCGCAGGCACTGCTTGCAGGAACGGCCGCCGGAAGTGAGCCGGGCCAGGTATCCGCAAGCGCGAAGCAGCAGCTGGAAGAGAGCATCCGGGCGGCTGCAGCCGAGCTGCATTCGCCGGCAGCGACGCCGGAGTCCATCTCGGCGGCCATTACAGCCTTGAACAAGGCGGTGCAGGCGTTCCGGGATGCAATCCTAACAGCGGTTAAAGTCCGCCACATTACGGTCAGCGCTGCGGATGGCAAGGCGGAGGTTGCAGCAGGCCAGACGCTGCAGTTGAAAGCGGCGGTCGATCCCGCAGGCGCAGCCGATCCAACGGTTAGCTGGTCCGTCGGCAGTGCGGACGGCTTGGCTTCCGAGCGGGCTGTGATCAGCCCAACCGGCCTTCTTACCGCCAAGTCACCGGGCAGCGTGACGGTAACAGCAACGGCAAACGACGGTTCAGGGATAAGCGGAAGTTTGCAGGTGACGATTTATACAGCGGAGGCGAAGCCGCCGGGATCGGGAAGCGGCAGTCCATCCGTGCCCGGCAGCAGCCCTGGAACGTCCGGACCAAAGGCACCGGCCGCTGATCCAGCGGGTACGATCAAGGCTGAGGTGAACAGCCAGGGAGCGGCGGTAGTGAATTTAAGCGCCGATCAACTCCAGCAGGCCATCAAGGCTGCGGCAGGGAACAAACTTCAAATCAGCATCGTTCCCGCATCCGGTGCCAAGCGGGTTGCCGTGAATCTGCCGGCCCGGCAGCTGAAAGAGGCGGCTGACGGTCTGCAAACGCTCGAACTCCATCTGGGTCTGGCCAAGATCACCGTTGATATGGATCTGCTGGAGCGTGCGATTGGCTCTGAAAGCAGAACAGTGACGTTATCGGCCGAAACTGTCGACGGCGGGAAGCTGCCCGCATCTACACGGGAGAAGATCGGCACGAGCACTGTTTATGATTTTGAATTCAATGTGGATGGAACAGCGGTTGACCGGTTTGGACGTGGAGTCCGCGTGGAATTTGCTTATCCCGGCAATCTTGGGGCACGTGCACATCAAGTTGTTGTGTACCGTATTGACAATCAAGGAAACGCACAGGTTGTGCCAAACGGCAGATATGATGCTGCATCCAGTAGCGTAAGGTTCCGGCCGGTGCAGTTCAGCTTGTACGCCGCGGGCTTGGCTTCGGTAAGCTTCAATGACATCAGCCGGGTTGGCTGGGCGAAGGACAGCATTGAAGCGTTGGCTGCCCGGTCGGTGATTGACGGGACAGGCGGCGGCAGCTTTGCACCCGATACCAAGGTCACCCGCGCCCAGTTCCTCAAAATGCTGATGCAGGCGCTGGAACTGTCGGATGAAACGGCGGTCAGCACCTTTACCGACGTAAAACCGGGCGCCTGGTATTTCTCTTCGGCCGCCGCCGCCCAGCAGCTTGGGCTGATTCAAGGCAAACCGGACGGCAGGTTTGGCGTAAACGATGAAATTACGAGAGAAGAAATGGCGGTTATGGCCTACCGGGCTGCGGCATATCTGAAGCTTGAGCTGCCGTCAACCGGTTCGGGCACACGGTTTGCGGACCAATCGCAAATTTCCGCTTATGCGGCGGAAGCAGTTGCGGCCATGCAGGCTGGCGGCATCATCGAGGGCGTCGGCAAAGGCCGGTTCAGCCCCAAAGGTCTGGCTACCCGCGCCCAGGCTGCGGTGATTATTAACCGGTTGTTCAATTTGGAGTAACTTGAACCTGCTGTAAAGCCAACCGGACAGGAGGAAGCTGCTTGACGGTTCGAACAAAAGGATCTTTGGCCTTGATTCTGCTGATGATGGGGACGCTGCTGTCCCCTCTAGGCGGATCGGTGAAGGCGATGTATGCCGCGGGAACAGGAGAAGTGATGAAACCGGCGGAAGTTTCGCAAGTGACGGCGAATTACCTGCACGACAAAACAGCCAGCCACCCCAGTGAGACGCGGGCCGCGGTTAGTGCGGCGGTTTACGGGCCAAGCGGTGAGCCAGATGGGATAACGGCCGAGTTGGAGTCAACGCCAGCCAAGAATTCGGAACAGAACCAGGCCGATTTAGCCGACAGGTCCGTCAGTCTGGAAGACTTACGAGAAGACGTTAATCAGGACGGCATAGTCGGAGTCGGGGACTTGGGGATTACCGCTTTTTATTATGGAAAGTCTGAAGGATCGGTAGCCTGGGACACCGCCAAGCGGGGCGATGTCAATAGGGACGGGACGATCGATAAACAGGACCTGATGCTGGTCTCTGCTTATCTTCTCGGTACCGGACAGCCGGGCGGCGAGACGGACGGGACGTACAAATTCAATTTTGCCAAAACGCATAAAGAAGGCTTCATCCATGTAAAATTTGATTCTGCGTCTGGCGTTCCGCTGTTTCAGGCGTCGTCGGAATACGGATTTGTGGCTGAAACCTCGGCAATGCCGCCAAGGCAGGTGCATACGTCCGGGATAACTGCAGAAAGCGAAGGTTTTGTGATTCAGGAGTCGGCGTTTGCTGCCGAGCCGGGGTATGAAAAGGATAACTACAACCATTACGGGATGGCCTTCCGGGTAAAGGCGCCGCCGGGCGCCTATGACGTCTATGTCAAAACCACTTCCGGCGCAGGGGAGACGACGGTTTCCATCTCCGGCATGCAGACCAGCAGGCTGCTGAAGGGCGGTTACTGGGATGCCGCGCAGCTGGTGCCGGTCCGGAACGTCATGCAGGCACAGGGGCGCGAATGGAGCTACCGGTATGTGAACGGCCGGGATTTTATCGATATTGAAATTGAACCGAACCGGATCAACACCCCGGTTGGTGTATCGGAGATTGTGCTGACCCCGGTCCCGGTTAAAGAGCGGGCTGACAACGCCCTTCCCAAACTGTTTGTGTTAGGAGACTCCACAGTGAAGTCCTATCTGTTTGAGGAAGCGCCGATGAGCGGATGGGGCCAGGTGTTCGACCGTTTTTTTGATCCGGGTAAGGTGGATGTGGTGAATTACTCGATGGGCGGCCGTTCTTTTAAAAATGCGTATACGGAAGGGCGGCTGAACGACGTGCTCTTGACCGGAAGCGCGGGGGACTATGTGCTGATCCAATTTGGCCACAACGACGAAAGCGCCGACGAAAACCGGCGGTTCGCCAGAGGGGCGACGGAAGAAATGTATGCAGCCTACATCCGCGACCTTTACATTCCTGCCGTCCGCTCGCGCGGCATGATTCCGGTGCTTGTTACGCCGGTGTCCCGGGTCAAAGGTGATGCTGCGCCCGGGTACGAATACAAGGATTCTTTTACAAACCGGAAGTTTCCTTCGTTGATGCGGCAGGCGGGCGCGGAGCTGGGCGTGACGGTGCTGGATCTCAACGCGCAGAGTGTAAAGTATTATAACGAAATTGGCGTAGAAGCGACTACTGCACTTTTTATGTCGATCGAAGCTGGCGAGACGCCGGGAAAAACAAACGATGGCAGCTACGCCAACGGACATCCTTCGCAAAAAGTGGATGGAACCCATTTCAAGGAGGCGCTTGCCAAGCAGCTGGCGCGAATGGTTGTCAGCGAATTGGCTGACCGTGCGGCGGAGGGCGATGCTGTTGGTGCCGCGCTGGCGGATCTTTTTAAGCCGGAGGTCAAAGCGGCACTAGCCGGACAAGATTGGACAGTTGTTTTCCCGGAAATAGCGAAAGACACCACGGCGGGCAAAGGCGCCTATTACCGGAACCAGATCGAAAAGCTGATTCAGCTCGGGGTAATGGAGACGGATGAGGCTGGTAATTTTAATCCGGAGCAACCGATGACGGTAGGCGGGTTCACCGGAGCGTTGAGCGGGCTGATGGAACTTGATCCTACGGTATTTACAGGTTACACGGGGGATAAACTGAACCGGGAGACGATGGGAGCCATCCTGTACGACGCGTATCATGCCAAGTTTACAGCGCTGCCAAAATACATGACGGATTATAACAAAACCACTGCGGTTCCCGGCAGTCCGGAGTATGATCCTGATCTGGATCCGGCCGCTAGAGGCGTGATGTATTACCCGATTGTTTCTTTTCAGCAGCTGACGGATACGCAGGCCATTGACCAAAAGCTGTTTGATAAGGTGAAAGGCGCTTACGATTTGGGGTTGATCCGTTCGGAAAAAGGCATCGTCCGGGGCAAAATCCGCGGCGGTACCGAACTTGAACCCAAAGGGATCGTGACCCGGGCCAAGGCAGCCAAAGCGCTGTATTTTATGTGGGTGCTGTTCCAATCTCCAAGCATGGAAAACGATGTGTCTGTGCTGGGGGAACCGGCGGCACATTAAGCAGTGACGGCAATTTAAAACGCGGTGCAGAATAGTTCTGCGCCGCGTTTTTGTGTGTCATTCTTTTACCTTACGCCATCCGTGCTCCACCGTCATTTACCTTACGTCAATTCCGTACTCGGCCTTCAAATACCGGTGGATGCGAACGAAATCAGCACGGGTGAGCCGGTCCAGCGGCGTTTGCTCACGCGCCAAAATAATCCCCATCGTCTGCGCCGCAAGCGCCGTCGTCGGCATGATGCGTGCACTGCCGTAAGCTTTGATGTCGGCTCCGATGTTTTTGCCTGCAAGGAGCACGTTATTGTAAGAACGAAGCCGGAATGAGCGGAGCGGAATGCCGTAACGATCCGGTTTGCCGTAGCCGATGCCTGTAGGAATTGTACGGGTTCCTTGCAGATCGACGGAATAACCGCCGATGCTTACGTTGTCCCAAAA
Source organism: Paenibacillus nanchangensis (assembly GCF_046543445.1). Taxonomy (NCBI): domain Bacteria; kingdom Bacillati; phylum Bacillota; class Bacilli; order Caryophanales; family Paenibacillaceae; genus Paenibacillus; species Paenibacillus nanchangensis. The sequence continues at coordinate 203,305 of NZ_JBHOFD010000004.1, read as the reverse complement.
CATCCGCTCTCCCTTCACATCCGAGTAGTTCAGCACATGCTCGGTCTCATAGCGGTTGTAATCCCGGATGTACAAATACTCGGGGTATCCGTTCAGCGCAGCTTTGGAGAACCCTGGAATGTTCTTTCGCAGGAACTGGACGATGGCCGGGGCTTCTGCTTGTGCCGTTTTCATGGCTGAGGCTACCGAAGCCGGGTTCGAGGGATCGACATCGTATACAAGCAGACCGTTAATGATTACCTCACCGTCTTTTTGGTCGACCGCGTTTAATCCGCGGAGCTTAAGCCTTGAACTGCTCGGCTGATACTTGTTCGTCAGATTGCTGAATCCGGTGGCGAAATGCCAGTCCACATACGTATTCGGGCCATATTTTTTCCTTACATGCGTAAGGGGATAGTCGTCCAGAATAGCTTGATGCAGCAACTTCCAGTTCACATTTTTCACCTTAACCATATAGGTTGCGGCCATATAGTCCGGTTTCTTGCCTTGATTCAAACTTTCCATGCCAGGAATCCGTTTAACCTTCAATTTGGATGACAGCGCCGCAAAATCCGTGTTTTCAACCCAGTACCTGGATCTGACCGTATAAACAGCCCCGCTGCGATCCCGATAGGTTAGAGAGCCGACTGTATACCCGTCAGTTTGCTTCTTCTGCTGCACCGACTGAATTGTAATTCCGCTTTTTACAGGAAGGTTTTTGGCGATTTTGTTATAATAGTTCTGGAAATCGGCATCTTTGCGAATGCTTCCTTTCTTGAAGCCTTTCATCAGTGTTCTGATTTCACCTTGTACGAGACTGCGTTTGGAGTTGTCGTTCACATCGTCCAGAAAGAACATTTTGCCTTGAATCAATTCGCCGCCCGGATGGGGCCTGGGATCAAGCACCAGAACGTCCAATCCTCCGGCTCTGGCTTCCTTTGCCAACAGCATGCCTTGAATCTCGCTGCCGATGACGACGACATCGTATGTCTTGTCCGCTGCTGGCGATGCCGAAGCGGGGGGGACGCCTACATTATGCAGCAGCCATACAGCCGCCAGTACAACAATCATCCAGCGTAATCTTGCGGGATTTGCCACTTTACTCATACCGTCTAAATGCTCCTTATCCGTCATTTACTTACAATACCTATTATCGGCTGAAATTATCCGAATTTCCAACCAATTCCTATGAAATTTAGTTTGCTCTTTACTGAAGGAGTTTTGTGAAAAAGTGTTGCATGTTCACTCTATGTTATGGTATTATAAATTTCGTTGCAGGACGGTAGCTCAGCGGGAGAGCACTATCTTGACAGGGTAGGGGTCATGGGTTCGATCCCCATCCGTCCTATACGCGAAAAGCCTTGTGTATCAAGGCTTTTTTCTTTTTGTCTAAAGAAATTTTAGCCGTCAATGGCCTCGATTATTTGGTTTTGGGGACGGATTGGGAACGTGATTTTTTGTGGGAGAAGATTTGAATAACTTTTCTTTCAGTTTCTCGATCAAGCCTTTTAGTGATGTGAGCAAAGTATCTGCTGTTGTTTGATTTCGAGGGTATAACCATGATAACAATGCAGATTAACAAGGTAATATAGGGGATCCGGGCTGAGGTAATTTTATGGAGCTAAGGAAGCAAAACGCATAACATACCAAAACAAGAGGCCGCCGATTACAAATAAAGCAGCTATGCCTAATAGTGCGTAGATCATTAAACGGTCGTAGCGGCTATATTTACCCATAAATTCACCCTCAATTTTTATTTAAAATTATAAACGATTTGGTTTTTTATAACAAATGAGAAGAGACGGGCAACGGAAGGAGCATATTACGGATCTGAGAAAAAAGATCAGCTTGATAACTAAATGATGTTTTTATCCTTATCATCACCATGGTCCGCCTTTTCCTCTATCTCTTTTTTTTCATCATGAAACTCAACAAGAGAATGGGCCGTGACATAGTCAAATGGAGTGTAATTATTGCTTGGTAATTTTCTTGTAAGTAGTACCTTGGCAATTATGATTACTAATAAGAGACTAGTAATTCCGAATACTCCGAGCAACGTGAATTGTATAAGGTTCATCATTAACACCGCCTTTGATTTTGGATCATGATGGGTTTATATTGCGTTTACAAACCATAGAAGATTCAGTAAAATAAGTGCAACATATACAACTTAGCACTCAACGGTTTGGCTGCGGCCAAGATAATACATACATAAGATTAAGATTGTAAGGAAGTGAAACGGAAATGAGTGGAACAACAGCAATCCTAATCTTAGCTGTTATTATGATGAAGATTGGAGTATTGGTTGTATTATTTGGTAACTCTGAGCAGGAAGTATAGACTGCTTTTTTACTAAAAGTACTCCAATAGGAACATTAATGAACACCAAGGTGTTGCCTCTGCCACTAGAAGGGGTACATTCAGTTAGGGTTACGATATGAATTTAAAAGCAGTTCTGGATCAGACAGGGCCTAATAGAAATCCCCCAACCAGTCCGCGGCCAACTGCGCCAGTTGCGCTTTTTCTAGGCTTTCGACCATCACTTCATAATCTGCAATGTTATCTTTATCCGAAGCTGGCCATGACCAGCTTTCCTTTATAATCCCCCGCGATCACCTTGTTTTTAGCCGACAAAGCTCCTGAACTCCCCTACCGTCATGGATTCATAGAACTGCGAAGGGCCTGTTGTTTGAATCAGAGCTGTACTGTTATTCTTCTGAAGTCCCTTTTCCATGAAAATAAACTCAGTCATTATAAATAGTCGCATTGCTGACTAACTAAAGTGCGCCTTGGAGGCGGTTTGAAATGGATTTTATGAAGGCCTGGGAAGCAATAACCGCAGAGCAGGAGCGGGAACGGGACCGGCTAAGAGTCAATCGGATCACGGTAAACGTCAAACGGAAGAAAAAAAGCAAAACAAAGGAATATCGCCAGGCAACGATCATTGAATACGGGCTAGTGGAACGCGATGTGGATGATGAGCAGCTCATTGGGAGAAATGAGCTTTATTTTGCCGGCCGGGACACGCTCATTGAGAGCGACAGGTCGGGGGATAATATCGTTTTTGGCGAGCTTCCGGATGAACATGCGGCGGCACAGGCGATTTTTCCTTATCTGGCGGAGCGGTATCCTTTGTTTTTGGAGGATTCTCCTTTTGCCGTCAGCTACAATCCGGTAGCGGAAGCCTGGATGATCGAAGGAACACTGCCTCCGGGATGCTTTGGCGGTGTCGTTTATATTGCGCTCGCGAAAGAAAACGGCAGGCTGCTCATGCTGTATGGGACCAGATAAACAACAAAATTTATATGTTTAAATATGGCCGGGAACCCCTGGCTTTTTTTATTGTTAACCATCTATCCCGCCCGAACGATTCACTTTTCTGCCACATTGGTAACCAAATGCCTGTCACCTTCATAGTCTATCAAAAATGGAGGTGAGCGCTGTGGAAGTAAAGAGACTTCGAGAAATGATTGAGTCTGCAGCCAGAATCGTTACCGACCGTGCCTGGCAAAACGGCTACCGTCAGCTGTTGGCCACTCCGGTAAATCCGGATGCCTCTCCGGCAGCCAGGGAACTGCTTACGGAATTATATGAACTGCAGGGCAGGGCTTTATTGACCGGGCAGCATAACTATCTTGAAGCTCCGGATGCACTCACTAATACTCTAAGCCAACTATCCGGTGCTTATCCTGCAATTAAAGGAGTAGAGCTAGGCGCCATTTCCGGACAGAGCGGCGATCTTCAGTACGCTCAGCGGAGGAATACGATAAATTCTTGTATCGAATGGCATAAACGGGGAGGGATCGTTACAGCGACATACCATGCAGCCTACCCCGGTGAACGGTTTACCTGGAATCTGGTTCAGCGGCCTACCACGCAGGAGGAATTCAACCGGATTCTTACCCCCGGCAACCCGCTTCACCAAGCGCTTTTGACGAATCTGGATGATGTGGCGGAATGGCTTGGAGTGCTGCGTGATGCGGAAGTACCGGTATTGTGGCGGCCTTATCACGAGATGAATGGCGGCTGGTTTTGGTGGGGAAGAAAAAATAACTTCACCGCGCTGTGGGAATTGATGTATGACCGGTTTGTTCACCGCCATGGGCTGAATAACCTGTTGTGGGTATGGTGCCCCAACGCCAAAAATGAGTGGTGTGACGAACCGGCAGCCTATTATCCGGGAAGCCACCGTGCGGATGTTTTGGCGCTGGATATATACGAAGGCGATTACAAGCAATCGCATTATGACATGTTGCGGGACTTGGGCTGCGGCAAGATTATCGCTATTGGCGAAAACGGACAACTGCCCGACCCGGAGCGTATTTTGATGAGCCAACCCAACTGGTCCTATCAAATGACTTGGGGAAATCTGCTGCAGGAAAAAAACAGCGCGGATCAAATCCGGCGGTTTATGCGGGCAGGTACAACGTTTACGCTTGGCGATTACCAAAGCAATGTCCACCTGACTCCGCCATTCCTTCCGGCGCCGCCGTCCCCGGATGAGCCTGCACCTGAAATCCAGCAGGGATTGCGTGCGCAGTATTTCTCCGGAACGCAGTTTGACCAGTTGAAAACGGAGCGGGTGGATGAACGTGTTGCGTTTGATTGGGCTGGAGGCAAGCCGGTTCCGGAACTGCCGGCCGACAACTTTTCCATCCGCTGGACCGGACTGCTGATTCCCAGGTTCACCGAGGAATATACGATCGAAGGCTGTTCAGATGACGGGATGCGGATTCGGATCGGAGACCAGCTTGTGGTCGACCGGTGGCGTAACGGCGGCAGCTGCGCTTCCGGCAAAATCCGGTTGGAGGCAGGCAAACGTTACCCGATCACGGTGGAGTATTATGAGGCCACCGGCGCAGCATGGATCAGCTTGAACTGGATGAGCCCAAGCCAGCAGAAAGAAGTTATTCCCGCCAGCTGCCTGCGGGCGCTATGAGCCGGATGTTTGCCGGCTGAACAGGAAGCGAAAAAAGAGCCCGCGCGGCTCTTTTTTATTTAAAATGTGACACACCTGCGTTTCCCTTCACCCGCTTTAACGTCGCCACAATCAGGAAACTGACGATCACGAGCAGCAGCCATGAACTCACTTTGCCGAGATGAACGAGGCTCCAGGCTTCGGTCTGGTTTGGGTACTTCCACGCGCCAAAGAAGGTGGCGATATTTTCGGCAACCCAGATAAAAAATCCAATCAGCACAAACGAAAGGGCAAGCGGCATCCGGTAGCGGGTTCCATTCACAACATAAGTGGCCCGGGACCGCCAGAAGACAATCAGCACCAGCACGGATAACCACCAACGAATGTCGATCCAATAATGATGGGTAAAAAAGTTTAGGTAAATCGCGGCAGCAAGAGGCACAACAACATAAAACGGCGGCCAGTTTACAAGCCCGACGTCAAACCGCCGCCAAGCCTGGCACAGATAACTTGCCACACTGGCATACATGAATCCGCTGTACAAAGGCACTCCGTATAGTTTGAAATAGCCGTCCTCCGGATAAGACCATGAGCCCATATGTACTTTAAACAGCTCCAGTGCCAGCCCGATCAGGTGGAAGACGGTTATCACTTTAAGCTCATCCCGCGTCTCCAGCCCCGAACGCACCATCCACCACTGCATGAGAAGGCAGATCACAAGCATCCAGTCATACCGCGGCAGCAGGGGAAGAGGAATCAGCTTCGTAAGCGCAAGGGAAGCAAAAATAACGACAGGGAACACACAAGATAACGCCTGCTCTATCCCGAAACGAAACAGCTGCCTGAGCATCCTCATTTTTTTGCCCCTTTGGGAGCGGCAGGGAGAGGGGGCGGATTCATGTACTTTATGATTCATACGCAAAGCACCTCGCTAATTCGATTCGCATTGAATTTAACATAATATTTATTGAATTACAATAAAAAAGTATTGATTTAGAATTTATTATTATTGTTCTCTAGAGCGTTCTCCTGGACTAATAGGTTTATCTACGAATAGAAAAAAGAGCATCCCCCTTGAAAGAGAGATGCTCTTGCAGCTGAACGATCACATCACTTACATAGTTAAAATGAGTTAGTGTACCACGTAATTAGCTCCATAGTTGTTATCCCAATACGTTTGTCCGCCGGTTGTAAGCGAAATTGCGTACTGCACTTCAGTCGCGTCCGGAACAGGAATACTGAAGTTCCAGCTTTCAACCGAATGGAAGTTATTTAAAGGGCCGGCATAAGTGGCAGTGCCTTCATGTTTGGTTGCCCAGTTGTCCGTTGTGTACTCGATTTTTACGGTTTTATTCGGATTAAGATTTTTTACATAAACACTGCCGCTAAACGTGCCGTCATTCAGGGTGCTGCTGGCGTTAAGCACATTGGTTGATTGACCCAAGACCACGGATGTGAGCGGTAGGATGCCATTCACTTCGTTGTAATAATTCTCTGACCCGTTGTTATCCCAGTAGGTCTGGCCGTTCACTTCGTATTTGACGGCATATTTAATGAACTTCAGGTTTTTCAGTTCGGAATGCTCGGTTGTAGATCCGTTTGTGGAGATGTTAAAATGCCATTTCTCATGCTGAGCATCCGTTGGTCCTACATAAACAGCGTTTGTATCGTACCACTTGCTGTCGTCTGTTGTGTAATGAACCGACACTTTTTTTACAGGGCCGAGATTAGCAACTTCAATATTTCCGCTGAATCCGACATACCCGGGTTTATAAATTACGCTGACATTCGAATCGATAAGCTTGACTTCATTCCCGCTGGCAAATGCGGATCCAACAAAAGATATACTGAAAATCAGGGTAAACATCATCAGTCCGGCAAATAACTTTTTCATGGCTTTCACAGTTCGCTCACCTCAAATTTAAATTTTTTAATGCTGAGCCTGAGACGACGAGGAGACATGTTTCCGTTTGCCCAATGGTGCTAATTGATCCCTCCTTGTAGGACTGAAAATGGATGTCGAATTTCTGAAAGTAAAATAATTCCTGCCCATACAATAACGCTAACTGAATTTGGTGTAAATAGTAAAATAGTTACATATTTTGTATATAAAGAGTATTCGAATGCTGTCATAAAAAGTCTGAAAAACAGAGAAAACAGCGCAAAAAATCCCTTAAGGCATTTAACTCTCAAGGGATTCGCTAAAAAAAGCTCTTATTCCGTTATTCCGTCTCCGAAAAGCGCCGGATCCGCTCGCCAATCTCGTCGCGGACACGCTGGAAGACCCGCCATTTTTCCGCTTCTGTGCCTTGAGCTTTGGCAGGATCGTCGAACCCCCAATGCTCGCGCTTTACTCCTGACGGGGTGACGGGACAGTTGTCCGCAGCATGGCCGCATAGGGTGACAACCAGATCGGCCGTATTCAAAATATCCGGATCGATCCTATCCGAAGTGTGGCCCGAGATGTCAATGCCAATTTCATTCATTGCTTTTACAGCATTGGGATTCAGCCCGTGAGCTTCGATGCCCGCGCTGAGCACGGTCCATCTATCGTCCAGGTAGTGTTTCGCCCAACCTTCCGCCATCTGGCTGCGGCAGGAGTTGCCGGTGCACAGGAAGTAAAGCGTCTTTTTTTGCATGAGAGATCATCCCCGTTTCTATTTGAATAGTTAAACGATCAACAACCAGAGATAAAGTCCAAGCAGCGTAATCAGCAGGGTGGGGACCGTCAGCAGAATGCCTGTCTTAAAATACGTACCCCAGGAAATTTTGACGCCTTTCGAAGACAGCACGTGCAGCCACAACAGGGTTGCGAGCGAGCCGATTGGAGTGATTTTGGGTCCCAGATCGGAACCGATCACATTGGCATAAATCAAAGCCTCTTTGATGGCTTCCGTGGTGTGGGTGGATTGAATGGCCAGCGCATCGATCAGCACGGTAGGCAAATTATTCATGACGGAAGATAAAATAGCTGCGATAAATCCCATCGCTACAGTTGCCGCAAACAACCCTTGATCCGCAGCCGTCTGAATCACTCCCGACAGCAGACCGGTCAACCCGGCGTTCCGCAAGCCATACACCACGACATACATCCCGATGGAGAAAAAAACAATCGCCCAAGGCGCGCCTTTTACTACCTCTCCTATTGGAACAACGGGCGTTTTTCGTGCCATAAAAAGAAAAAACAAGGCCACAAAGCCGATGACGAAGGAGACCGGGATGCCAAAAAATTCGCTGCTGAAATAACCGGCAAGCAGGAGGGCCAGCACCGCCCATGACAGCTTGAACATCTGCGGGTCCTTGATGGCTTCCCGCGGCGGTGCCAGCGTGTCCACTTCAAACCTGCGCGGAATGCTTTTTCGGAAAAATAAGTACAGCACCAGGATACTCGCCCCAAGCGCAAACAAATTCGGCACGATCATGTGGCCGGCATACTCCATAAAGGTGATGTGGAAAAAATCAGCCGACACGATATTCACCAGATTGCTGACGACCAGCGGCAGCGAGGTAGTATCCGCGATAAAGCCGCTTGCGATAATGAAAGGGAACACTTTTTTTTCATCAAACCGGAGCGCACGCACCATTGCAAGCACAATTGGCGTTAAAATCAGCGCCGCACCGTCGTTGGCAAAAAAAGCAGCCACAACCGCGCCCAGCACAGCAATATAAATAAACATCCGCAGCCCGCTGCCATGAGCGGCCCGGGCCATATTCAGCGCAGCCCATTCAAAAAATCCGATCCGATCCAAAACCAAAGAAATGATAATGATGGCCACAAAAGCCAAAGTCGCGTTCCAAACGATTTGGGTCACATCCCAAACGTCTTGAAGATTCACCACGCCGGTCAAAAGAGCCAAGACCGCTCCGCCGCAGGCAGACCACCCGATCGAAAGCTTTTTCGGCTGCCAGATGACCAGCGTGAGCGTGATCACAAATATGACGCAAGCCGCTACAACACTTCCCATTGCATCCTCCGATTAAGTTGGTATACGATGATTCGATTTTGTTCCTTTCCTGTTATTCAGTGGTTTGGTTTTACATTCACACATTCGTGAATCATTATATAACCATGTACTTATATAATCAACGGCTGACAGCTATTTGCACTGCGATGCCAATTCCGTTTTATTTAAAGCGGCTAGAATGGTTCGGGTGTCTGGTGTGCAGTCCAGTACAAACTTGATATAGGGCAGACTATCCACATTCAAAGAGTAATACACCCACTGACCGCGTTTGCTTTCTTTGACCAGGCCATGGGATTTCAGCTTGCGTAAATGCTGGCTTACGCCAGGCTGAGAGATTTCCAGAATTTCAACGAGCTCACATACGCAAAACTCCCGTTCCTTCAGCAGCGATAAGAGGGTAAGGCGGGTGTAGTCGCTGAGCAGCTTCAATTTGTCGGCCATTTCATGAATCTGTTCCAAGCAAATCCCTCCTTGGGAAAATTATATAAGTGAATGGTTATATGATAGGCCGTAAGATCGGAAAAATCAAACGGCCGTTTTTTCGTACAGCAACTTGTTTAAGGAAGGTCAATCGTGCGGTCCGCACCCGTGATTCCCACAAAAAGGATATATTGATAGCTTTCCAGCCCCCTCCGTGTCCAAGTGCGCGTGATGACCTCATCTTTTTTTACCGCAGCCGTATCCTCTTTTCGGTCATAGGAGAAGGCTCCGGAAGAAAATAAATAGAGGGGATGCAGGTATTCATCATTCTCCGGGATGTCAGCTCCGGTAACGTTGCGTGCGGTAACTGTTAATGTCAGGTGATACACATCCTTTTTATCTTTTTTTCTCTCATAGGTAAAAGACAGTGGATAAAACGCGTCCTGGTTATAGACCTCAGTCGCATCAAAATCCCTTATATTGATATAGAGTGGAGTCTTGCTCAGACTTGGGTCCGTTACTGTGAACAGCTGGCGGTTCGGGTCCCAGGTTCCATCGACCTTAAGTCCGTCAATCAAAACCTGGATCGGCACATATAGGGTTTGCTGTACCATTTGCGGTACTGCGGCTCCCTCGGCTTTTAAACCGTCATAATAAGTTTCTTTAGTGGCTGCGTTAATTTCTACCGTGTGGTTGTTTAACTGGATTTTGGCAGCCTTTGTTGCCGGATCATAAGCAGCGTTTCCCCCCAGCAGCTGACTCACTGCCCGGAGCGGAAGATACAGCCGGTGGTTGGAGAGATAGGGAGCTTGCGGGGCAGTATACAACACATAATACTTCCATCCATTAGACGTTTAGGAACAACGAAAGTTGCTGGCCCCCGTCACAAAACCCCGCCATCCGGTGTTACAACAATATGAGGCCTCAACAGAAAAGAAAAAGGAGGATATTATGAATGCACCTGCAGGAGAAGGCGCGGCAGAGCTGAACCTTTCGCATCTTGTTGAACAAGTAAAACAAGGGCACACGAAAGCGTATGCCGCAATTGTCGAACAGTACGGAAGACCGCTGTACCAGTATGCTTATTCCATGCTGCACAGCAAAGAAGAAGCGGAAGATGCTGTTCAGGATATTTTTATCCGTGCTTACCGCAGCATTGGCCGGTATACCGAAGACATTTCGTTTACTGCCTGGCTATATAAAATCGCCTACAACCATTGTCTGAACGTAATCCGCAGCAGGAAGAGGAGAGAACGGCTGGCCTTTTTGGGGCGGAGATCGGCGGTGGCCGCGCCGGATTACGATTTAAAAATCCGGACAGAAGAACTGCTGCGCGAGCTATCCCTGGAAGAAAAACAAATTATTTTGCTGCGGGCGGCGGAAGAAATGAGCTATGAGGATATTGCTGTGGTCTTGGGCTGCCGGGCGGCGACCGTCCGGAAGAAATTCGAGCGGGCGCGCAAAAAAATAGCCAAACTTCATTCATTTGAGGAGGAAATAAACGATGCGAGACCCTGGCAAGTATACAATGGAAACGGAAAATAAACTCGGGCAGGTTGCGTTTGCTTACCGGAATATCCCCGAACCGGCGGCCAATTTGACGGATCAGGTCATGCGGAAACTTGCCGCTGAGCCGGCTGCGGCGGGAGGACGGGCCAAACTTGTAAGGGGGTCGTTGAAGCCGGTGTGGCGGGTCGCTTTGCTGACGGGATTGTCCACCATTGTTGTGGCAGGGGGAGCTTATGCCTATGTGGCGTCCGGGTTCCTGGCGCCGCTGAAGGATAAGTCCGGACAGGAATCCATGGCCGTAGCCTACACCAATATTCCCGCCCCGCCGCAGGCCGAAAACGATATCTCGGAGAAAATTAAGCAGACGTTGTCCTTGGGTGAACAAGCGAACATCTATTTTGGCGAACAAGTGCTTCAGCCTGAAGCCGAGAAGGATCCGCGGCGCTCCACAACTTCTGTTATGGGTACCCGGCCGTTTGATTCGCTTGCTGCGGCAGCTTCTTATTTGGCTTCCAAAGGAGTCGACATTACCTTGCCGCAAGAGCACATAGACGATTGGATGTTCACTTCGGCCCAAGTTTCCAATAAACATGTATTTCTCCAGCAGAAACCGGACAACAGCGAATGGATTTATGGTACGGACGAAACAACCGGCTTAAAGTATAAATATTTTACGTTTCAAGGCTCAAGCGAACCCGACTTTCTTATGCTGCACTATAAAAAAGGGCAGGACGTCATCCGCTTGAGTGTTTCGATCTCCAAGGGGGATAAGCCCGTCTTTTACGATGCCAATCCTTCGGAGGACTCCGTGCTCAATATTGAAGGGGTGGGCGCTTATCTGTATAAGGAAACCGGCAGATCCGAGATTGTATGGTCGGAACGGGCGGCGGACGGGGGATACCGGGTATTTTATTTAACTTCTGCAGATCAGCTCGGTGACCAAGAATTAAAAGCAGCGGCAGCATCGTTTATCAAATCATTATAGTTATTCACTTGCAAAGCCTGGATCACTTTGGATCCGGGCTTTTTTGCTGCCGGCAGACGGAAGCCGGGAGTAGATTCGCGGGAGTCAAAAGCGGGAACCGGCGGGACCATCGTCGAACCGGTTTCATTTCTTTTACATCCGGATGAAACAAGTCTGCCCGGGGTTTAATACTCGTTTTTTATGATGGAGGCAAAGAACGGCAGAAGGGAGGGAAGCGTCAGGCGTGGCCACCATAATAGATGTTGCCAAAAAAGCGGGCGTCTCCAAAAGCACGGTCTCCAATGTTTTCAGCAAAAAACGTCCCATCGGACAAGCCGTGACGCGCCGGGTCCTGGAAGCGGCCAAAGAGTTGGGTTACCGTCCGACCTACTGGGCGAAAAGCCAGGGACAGCCGAAGCACCGCATTATCGGATTGCTGCTGCAGCATCAGACGCCGCTGACCGGCTTTCATTTTTTGCTGATAAGCGGAATTGTCGAAGCATGCCGGGAATACGGCTACCGGCTGTTGTTCAATACCGTGCCGCAGGCCTGGACCGTCGAACCGTCTTACGTGGCGGACAGTCCGGTTGACGGGGAAATCGTCTTGGACCCGAAGCAGCGTGACACCAGAATTGACGAACGAATCAAACAAGGAATGCCGATGGTCGTCATCGGCCGGCCGCCGCTGGCTTACGCCGCCCACTTAAGCAGCGTGGATAACGACAATATCGGAGCGGCGCAGCAGGTCACGGATTATTTGCTGGAGCTGGGGCATACGGACATTGCTTTTTTTAACGCCCAGCAGGATACAACCGTCGCGATGGTCCGGGAAGCGGGCTACCGTTCCGCTTATCTGGCCAGGGGATTGAAGGTCAAGGACCGGCTTCTGCTGTACAAAAACGGCGGCGAGGCTGCCGAAACGGACGACCTGCTCCTGATGAAGCTGCTGAATAGCGGTTCGCGGCCATCAGCGATTATTACGGATTCCGATCTGGAGGCTGCGGCGGTGTACAGGATTGCAAAAGAGCTGGGAATTAACATACCGGGGGATTTATCCGTGTTTGCGATTCTTGACACGGGAGAGGCTTCCGCCGAACTTAGGCCCGAGCTGTCCACCGTCGAGCTGAGAGCCGAGGATCTGGGATTTGAAGCCGCAAAGCTGTTGATTGAACGCTGTGAAGGACGGTCCAAGCAGGTGAAACAGGTCAATATCGGGACGGAGCTGAAAAGGAAAGGCTCATGCACAAAAAAAACATAATTTAATCTTTTATCTAGGGGGACTGCAAGATGAAGATTCGTCAAAAGGGCATGATGACGTTGCTGCTGGCCGGAGCGATGGCTTTATCCGGGTGCGGAGGAACCGGTGGCGGGAATGGGGACACGGCAACAGGCGGCGCGGGAAATACGGGGCCGGCGGCCAATGCCGGTAAAGCCGAAGCGGCGGAGCCCAAGACGTTGCGCATCCTGTCCGGTGTAGCCGGCGGCAAGACGCCGGAAGAACATGTATTGTTTGAGCAGGAGGTAGAACGGCTGACAGGAATTCAGGTCAAGATTGAGAAGCCGGCGGCTGATTATTCCAAGAAACTGATGGCGGCGCTCGCGGGCGGCGAGAAATACGATCTGGTATACATGGGCAAAACCGAAATGGACCAGCTGGTGGAGCAGGGCGTGCTGATGGAGCTGAGTGACAAAATCGCAGGGTCGTCCGTACTGTCCGATCCCGCCGTAATTGAACCAGAGGAATGGATGCAGATCGAATACGACGGCGGCAAACGTTATGCCGTATTCAACAAAAAAGAAGGCGGCACGCTGCCCATCGTACGTCAGGACTGGATGGAGAAGCTGAAGCTGGCGGAGCCGGCGACGCTAGACGATTATTACGCGGTGCTGAAGGCTTTCAAAGAGCAGGATCCCGATGGCAACGGCCAGGCGGATACGTATGGACTGAGCACCGCCGGCTTGTATGACATCCAAGGATTTATGAGCGCCGCGGGCGTGAAGTACAAATATGTGATTGACGATCAAGGCAAGCGGAGCATCCCGTATGCGACCGAAGCGGCGGTGCCGGTATACGAATGGTTTGCGAAGTTGTACCAGGAAGGGATTCTGGACCCCAACTTCGCCACCAACGACACGGCCAAAATGCGTGAATTGTTCCTGACAGACCGCGTAGGAGTAGTGACTTACTGGGATGCTTGGGTCGGGCTGTTTAACAACACCCGTCTGACGGAAGACCCGAATACGAAGTTCCTCGCCAAAGGCATGAAAGGAGCGCAGGCGCCGGACGGCAGCTATATGCTGCGGCGCGGGGATCCCAGCGTATGGGGAATCCCGGTGAACGCCGAGCATCCGGAGACGGCGATCGAGTTTCTGGAGTTTTGGCACAGCGAGCCGGGCAACCTTCTGTCCACCCTCGGCATAGAAGGCGAAGACTGGAAGAAGACTGCAAGCGGCGGCTATGAGCTGACCGAAACCGGAAAAGAGCACGGAATGGATCATGGCGCGCCTTTCCCGAGCAATACGAGGTTTACCAATCCGGTGGGTACGCTGCCCGGGGTGGAAGAAGCGCGTGAGCTGATTTTTGCGAATAACTCCACCATTGAGCTCTCCACCGCAGACTGGCCAAACGCGGAAAAAATTGTTCAGAATTACGCATTTAAAGCGATGATGGGCGAGTTGCCGGCGGCGGAAGCCGTGGAGAAAATGAACGGCGAGCTGAAAGCGGCGGGACTGGTCGACTGACCGCCGGCGCCAGGCTCCGCAGATGCTGCGCCCTAATTGACCGGGCGGACTGCGGAGCTTGGTTTATGATTTCGCTTTTTATTAAGAAGGGAGGGGCTGCCCATATTACGGAAAATGCGGCTGCACAGCGGATTGTACCTCATGTTTGCGCCGGTTATTCTGTTTTTTCTTGTCTTTTTGTATTTCCCGCTGGTCCGGGGGTTCATGATCAGTTTGCAGGAATTCCGCATGATCGGCGACCGGCCGTTTGTCGGCTTGGAGCAGTACCGTCAGGTCCTGAGCGATCCGGTGTTTTGGCGCGTTCTGGGCAATACGCTTGCGATTGGAGCCGGACAACTGGCGTTTGGCTTCGTGCTGTCCCTGCTGGCGGCTCTGTCGCTTGGCGAAGTGATGAACCCCCTGTTCAAAAAATTCAGCCAGCTGGTTCTGTATATGCCGCATTTGTTTTCGTGGGTGATCGTCGGCGGCATCTGGATCTTTTTGCTGTCTCCGGACGGGGGAATGGTCAATGAGCTGCTGGCGCGGCTTGGCGGCGAAGGCAATGTGCACTTTTTGGCAAGTGAAAAGTATGCGAAATGGATTATGATTTTTACCTCGGTGTGGAAAGAGATGGGCTATACGTGCATCATCTATCTGGCGGCCATGACGCTGATCAACCCCTCCCTTTACGAGGCGGCGAGGATTGACGGAGCGGGCAGATGGAAGCAGATTTTGCATATTACGCTCCCCCAGCTGGTGCCAACGATGAAAATGGTGGTGATTTTGCAGGTGCTGGCCGTGCTGCGAATGTTCGACCAGATCATGGTTATGCGTAATCCCGCGATTTATCGCGAAGTTGACGTGCTGATGACCTATGTCTATGAACTCGGGATCCAGCAGTTTCATATGGATCTGGCTTCGGCGGCCAGTTTTTTGGTGATCTTCGCAACACTGCTGCTGACGCTTTTGTTCCGGCGTGTGGTTTCGTTCGACAAAATATAAAGGAGGGAGATCCGCTGTGGGTACAGTCAAACAGCCGGCGGCAGGCAAACCGCTGTTCCGTTCAGGCCTGTCCGGTCAAACGGACCGCAGGAGCCGCAGAATGTACGATACCCGTCTACATCCGGTCCTGCAAGGGATTAATTTGTGCTGTCTGGTTCTCCTTTGCCTCACGATGATCATTCCGATCTGGAATTCGCTGATGATTTCGCTGTCGGGAAATGTAGCCTCCATGCGTCCGGGTCTGCGTCTGCTGCCTGCCGATTGGAGCCTGGAAGGTTATGCGACCGTCTGGAACAAAATGAATTTGTGGCGTCCCTTCCTGAATAATGTCATCGTAACGGTGACCGGTACGCTGCTGCACGTCCTGCTGTGCGCCATGGCCGGTTATACGCTTGTCGTGCGGGGATTTCCGGGCAAACGGCTGCTGATCAGCTTTTTGTTCCTGACGATGACGGTTCCCGGGGAGGCCATTTTGATCCCGCTCTACGTGGTTAACAAAGAGCTGGGACTGCTCGATACGCTGACTTCGCTTGTTCTGTCGGGAATTGTGTCGGGGTTCAGTATTTTACTGATGCGCGGCTTTTTTCTGAGCGTGCCTTACGAGATGCAGGAGTCGGCGCGTGTGGATGGGGCGGGGGATTTCCGCATTCTGTTTACCTTGTATCTGCCGCTTGCGGTGTCGGGACTGGCGACGGTTACGCTGTTTGAATTCGTCAGCCGGTGGAATCAGTTTACGCCTGCGCTACTGTACATCAGCAGCAGCACAAAACATACGCTACAGGTTGCGCTGCAGTCGCTGATTATTTTGTCAGACGCGACGTCTGGCAGTGAAATCACCACCCCCAATGTGCGGATGGCCGGTGTGATGATCGCGATCCTCCCGCTGCTCGTGATTTATCCTTTTATGCAAAAATACTTTGTGCAGGGCCTTACGGCCGGTGCGGTTAAGGAGTGACGACGCGTGAACAGACAGGTGACTCAGCCGGTTACGAAAGCCGGGGTACAGCCCGGACCGGAGATTCCGCATGGAGGGGAGCTTCAGCCTGGATCGGAGACTCCGCATGGAGCGGAGATACAGCTCAGGCTGGAAGCCCAGCTCGGGCCGGAGGCAGCAGGGACTTATCCCGAGATGGTGTTCCACATGCCGGAAGGGATGGAGGTGCTGAAGGTGGTGCTGAAGGTCGAGCATCACGGCGCGGAACAGTCGGTAATCGACCTCGGCGTTCGAGATGCGCACCGGATGAGGGGTTGGAGCGGCGGTGCGCGCGACTGTTTCCGGATTGGCCCGGCTGAGGCGACGCCAGGTTATTTACCGGGACCGCTTGCCCGCGGCGAGTGGGCGGTTGTGCTGGGCGCCCACCGGGTAGCAGAGGCCGGCTGCACGGCAAACGTGGAGATAACACTATTTCCGTCCAAGCTGCGCTGGCTCAGCGGCGATCTGCATCTGCACACCGAGCATAGCGACGGGACGTACTCGGTGGAGGACACCATGGCTGCGGCGCGGGAAGCGGGGCTGGATTTTATTGTGTTGACTGATCACAATACCAGCAGCCAAAACGTCCATGCCGGTTATCACCGCGGAGTGCTTGTCCTGCCGGGAATGGAGCTGACGACCGGGAAAGGGCACTGCAATCTGTACGGCGCGGCCGATCCGCTGCCTGACTTCCGGGCGGATCAACCTGACGCGCTGCGGCGCCGGCTGGTGGAAGCGAAAGCAAACGGGGCGTACATTTCAATTAACCATCCGCATTGTCCCGACTGCGGCTGGCATTGGGGATTTGATGCCGACTATGATTGGGTGGAGATCTGGAACGGTCCGTGGAGAGAAGCCAATGCTTTGACGCTTGACTGGTGGCAGCGGGAGCTGGCGTCGGGCAGAAGGCTGACCGCGGTCGCGGGCAGCGATACCCATCGGCCCCATCCGCTGGTCAAGCACGGCTGGCCGACGGTCTGGGTGCTGGCGGATTCGCTGTCGCAGGACGGCATTCTGAACGCGATCCGTGAGGGGAGAGTAACCCTGTCTTTTGCTCCGGACGGGCCAAGGATTGAACTGAGCTGCGACGGCGTGTTCATGGGCGGAATCTGCACGATTCCAGCGGCGGCAAGCCGGAACAGTAGCCCGGAGCCGGTTGCGCTAACGATCCGGCGTGTGCAGGCCGGGGATGAAATCAGGATCTGGTCGGAGCGGGGCGAGGAACGGCGGTATACGGCGGAACAGAACGGGAGCCTCAGCCTGGAGTGGCAGGCGGGCGGCCGCCGGTTCTGGCGCGCGGAAGTCTGGCGTGACTTCCCGGAGACGGGGCAGCTGCTGGCTGCCGCGTCGAACCCGGTTTATTTTGCGGGGGATGAAGGTTAGTGGAACAGACGGGGAAGGACTACCTTTTAAATAGACTGAACTATTAAACGACAGCTCCGCCCCACCTGTCCCTCTTAAGTTCAGTCTATATATTTGATAGGTTGTTAATTTCACTTATCATGTAGTTAGCAAAGCCGGTTAATTGTTCAACATTTAAATCATCGTTATCCGCAATCCCAATATATTCATTAAGACAGTGTTGGACATTCTGATGATACTCAGAGGGGAGTATACTTAAGCCCCACTCTCCACCTTCTTTTTTGGAAGACACCACACCTTCTTTTAAAAAGTAAAGAACCCTACAAAGATTGAGTGTGAAGTATACAGGTGATTCGATAATATCCTCTAATGCACTTTCTACATCAGAGAGAATAGACTTGATATAAAATTGCTGATCAATTGGATAAAAAACCTCCCGAATCGCTTTGCCATATAATTTAATACCCCGATGATAGGTAACAACAATATGAGCCGCTAAGTCAGGATCTTCAAATCCGCCACAAATGTAGTTTTCATTTGTCTGATATTCCTCTCGATGAGCTTCGGAGTAGTGAAACTCAAAAGGTGTTGGATAGACAAAGTCCTTTAAGTATGATTCCAGGATAACGCTTAACTCTATCCCACGTTCATTGGGCATGCTGTCATGGAGTTTTAAAAGTTTCTTTACAATACGCTTACTATTTTCAAAGGAGAGTTTTTCTTGGGCAACAATCAACAGGTCAATATCACTTTTGTTCGGGTTAAAACAGCCCATTGCTAAAGAGCCGTGCAGATACACACCTACCAGATTGCTGCCCATTTCTTCTTTAAACAACTCTACAGCTCTATCTAAATAATACTGTGTGTCCAACAGTTCCACCCCTTATTGAATACAATATCCACAAATTACATTTTAGGTGCTCTTGCCTTGTCATTCCAATAAAAAAATTAACATATGTCAAACGATTGACATATGTTAAAGGTTTGACATATAATCGATGTGCAAGGACTTGCAAGCGGTTTCATCATAAAACATCACATTATGGGGGAGTAAATGCATGAAGATGAAATGGTTTAAAGGTTTGGTTTCCGTAATGGCAGTTTCGCTCGTGATTTCCGCATGCGGCAATAGTAAAGAAGCGAATACGCCAGTTGATGGTTCGTCAGGTAAAGAAGTGAAAATCACACTTTTGAACTCAAAAGGTGAAATTCAACAGCAGCTTGAAGAGGCTGTCAAGGAATTCCATACAGATAATCCTGACATAACAGTCGAGGTTACAGCGGCACCAGCGGGAACATCTCCTTTTGAGCGGGCATCCACCTTATATGCGTCTGGAAACCCGCCGACCATGCTGATCATGGATACCGGTGATGTTGAGAAGTTTAAAGACCGCATCTTGGACCTGAGCGGTGAAAAGTGGAACGCCGATGCTGTTGAAAACGCTACAGTGCTTACCACCTTTGATGGAAAGAATTACGGTTTCCCTCTTGCGATAGAAGGATACGGCTTTATTTATAACAAAGCGGTATTGGATAAAGCGGTAGGCGGAACTTTTGATCCCTCTACAATTAAAACGAGAACCGACCTGGAAAATCTGTTTAAGCAAATTGAAGCCTCCGGTAAAAAGGCTCTGATTATTTCCCCGATGGATTGGTCGCTCGGCGCACATTATCTCCCGCTTGCCTATGCCGGACAAAACAAAGACATGGCGGAAGTGGACAAATTTATCGAAGGACTGAAAGCCGGAACGGCAGACCTTTCTACGAACAACGTTTTTAACGGACTGATGGATACATTTGATGTCATGATGAAATACAACATCGACCAAAACTCTCCGCTGTCCGGTGTGTATGAGCGCGGTGCAGAGATGCTTGGGAAAGGTGAAGTAGGTATCTGGTTCCAGGGCAACTGGGCATGGCCGCAAATCAAAAGCTTTGATACCACAAATGGCACTTACGGCTTCCTTCCCGTACCGATCAGCAACAATGCGTCGGATTACGGCAACCAGGAAATTTCGTCCGCAGTATCAAAACGAATCATTATCGACAAGGAAAAGAGCACACCGGAACAGCAGGAGGCAGCCAAAAAGTTCCTGAACTGGCTTGTTTACGATCAGAAGGGACAGGATTTCCTCGTCAACAAGGCCAGCATCATTCCAGCTTTTAAAAACATTACGCTGCCGGCTGCCGATCCGCTCGGCCAATCGATCCAGGACTACATTATGAAAGGCAAATCCGAACAGTCGATGAGTACACTGCCAGCCGACCATTGGGCAAAAGTCGGTGCCTCGATGCAAAAATACCTGAGCAAATCGGGTGATCGGACCATGTTGACTAATGAAATTATGGAGTACTGGAAGAGTGTGAAGTAAAAATAGAGGCCCAACCTCAGTATTCAGTGGGTAAGGTCTTAGGCGGCCTTATCCATTGTTTCTTTCCGGCACGTAGATAACTTAACCTATCAAGATGGCGAGGGGTTTAAATGATTAAGGAGAAGGGGAAATGGAACAGGTTACGAACCAGAATACTTTTTACGGGTCCAGCTCTGTTTGCTTTTCTGACAGTAATGATCGTTCCTTTCTTATATGGTATCTATTTAACGTTTACAAACTGGGACGGCATCGCAACAACCCATTCGCTGGTAGGGTTCCAGAACTACTTCGCGGTTTTTCAGGATGTCGTGTTTTGGAAGACCTTTGCTCTGACACTCCAGTATGTCGCGGTCACTGTTATTCTCGTAAATGCAGTTGCTTTTCTATTAGCCTACGGCCTCACGAGAGGCGTTAAGGGACAGAACGTCTTCCGCGCCGGATTCTTTATTCCGAACTTAGTCGGAGGGATCGTCCTTGGCTTGATTTGGCAGTTCATTTTTTCCAATGTGTTAGTGTATATCGGTCAAAAGGCAGGGATTCCATTCCTCTCTACTTCTTGGCTTGCCGACCCGGATAAAGCATTCTGGAGTCTGGTGATCGTCACAGTTTGGCAATATGCCGGCTACATGATGGTAATTTATATTGCTGGCCTTATGAGTGTACCAAACGATATTCTCGAGGCAGCCAGCATCGACGGGGCGAGCGGGTGGACGCGTATGAGCCGAATGATCCTGCCGCTGATGGTACCATCCTTTATCGTATGTATCTTTCTTACGCTTCAGCGCGGGTTTATGGTGTATGATGTCAACCTGTCCCTCACGAAGGGCGGCCCCTTTAAAAGCACGGAGATGGTATCAATGCATGTGTACGAAAAAGCATTTTTGTCCCGTGATTTTGGTCTAGGTCAAGCCGAGGCGCTGGTTCTGTTTCTGCTTGTTGCCGCTATTACGCTGCTGCAAGTCTACTTTAGCAAAAAATTGGAGGTGGAGGCATAGTGGCCGGAACAAGATCATCTTCCTCTCTGCTAAAAGGGCTTATGCTTACTGTTCCTCTGTTTCTGTTCATTTTCCCTTTTGTCTTTTTGCTCATCAACTCTTTTAAAGAAAATACAGAAATCACATCAAACCCGTTAGCATTTGCACATCAATTTAATTGGGAAAATTATACCACGGCGTTCGAGAAGATGAGCTATCTCAGTTCATTTACTAATTCTCTGCTAATTACCGTGTTGGCTGTCCTGTTGATCTCCCTGGTGTCGGCGATGACGGCACATTATTTCGTTCGTAACCAAACGAAGTTCAATCAATATACATTCCTGCTAATGGTCGCTTCTATGATCATACCGTTCCAAGCAATTATGATCCCGCTGGTGAAAATTTACGGTTCGCTTGACATGCTGGACAATGTCTGGTCGCTGATCTATATGTATGTTGGTTTTGGTTGCTCTCTTGCAGTCTTCATCTACCATGGTTTTGTTAAAGGTGTACCGGTTGAGCTTGAGGAAGCTGCAATGATTGACGGATGTACGCGTACACAAACATTCTTCCGAGTTGTTTTCCCTGTGCTCATGCCCACAACGGCCACCATTTCAATCCTTAACGTACTCTGGATTTGGAACGACTTTTTGCTTCCATCCTTGGTGCTGATCAGTCCGGAAAACCGGACGTTGCCTCTGTCCACCTTTAGTTTCTACGGAACCTATTCGGTAGATTACGGCCCGCTTATGGCTGGGCTTGTGCTGACCATCCTGCCGATTATGGTAGTTTATTTATTTGCCCAGAAGTATATCATTCAAGGAGTTATGCAAGGCTCTATCAAGTAAGGCACAACTACTGAATAAAAATAACAGCAGCACTGGAGATAGGCGCATTGGAGGAATACTGTGTTTTATTATGAAAAACGCTTGGCGTTCGAAGAGCGGGAGAGCGACATCCTGACGGTAGGGGAAATGCTTGTCGATATGATTTCCGAAGAGTATGATGACACCTTCGAAAGCCGAACCTATCAGAAGTTTTTTGGCGGTTCTCCATCCAATATTGCGATGAATGTCAAGCAGTTGGGCATTCGTCCGTTAGTCGCAGCGGCAGTGGGCAAGGACGGATTTGGGACATTTTTGATGAATCAGTTGAAAAAGGCGGGGATTGAAACCAATCTCCTGCAGCAAACGGATGCGTCTACCAGTATGGTCGTTGTCACGAAAAGCAAGTCCACACCGATTCCCATTTTCTACAGGGGAGCCGATCAAGAACTTGCTTTCTCACCGTCACTGAAAGCTGCGCTGCAGCGCACAAAGATCGTACATTTCTCATGCTGGCCCATCTCGATTCCCTCCGCCCGGTCCACCATTGAGCGGGTTATAGACGAAGCCAGAAATAACGGCGTTATCATCGGTTTTGACCCCAACTACCATCCAATGATTTGGCAAAGGGGAGAAGACGGTATTGAAATCGTCAAATCGATTGTCGGCCAAGTAGACATCATCAAGCCGTCCGAGGATGATGCAGAGCGGCTGTTCGGCAAGGATTCGCCAGAGAACCAAATTGAAAAGTTCATGGAGTTGGGGGCGAAGTTGGTCATTATGACGCTGGGAGCGGATGGCGCTCTCGTATCAAATGGAAGCCAAACCGTTAGGTTTGACACACTCGCCACGGAAGTTACAGACACGACCGGAGCCGGCGATGCATTCTGGTCGGGCTTTTACACAGCACTCATTAAGGGTTATACGATACGTCAATCACTCCAGCTCGGCTTTGCAGTCAGTGCCTACAAATTGAGATTCACCGGGGCCGTTGTTCCCCTTCAGACACTCGAAGAAATCAAACGCTTGTACGATATTCAGGAGGCAAGAATATGACAGTAAAAAATCAAGTACAGCTTATTACGTATCCGGATTCGATGGGTGGTGATTTGAAGGCACTGAACCACGTGCTGAACAAACATTTTACCGATATTTTTAAAGGCGGGGTGCATATCCTTCCCCCGTTCCCATCCTCTGGAGACAGAGGGTTCGCTCCGCTTACCTACCTTGAAATTGAGCCTCAATTTGGCAGTTGGGAGGACATTAGGGAGATTGGCGGAACATTTGACGTGCTCGTGGACCTAATGGTAAATCATATTTCCAGGCAGTCGGCGTACTTTCAGGATTTTCTGGAAAAAGGCCGCCAATCTGCATACGCCGATTATTTTATAACCCTTGATAAGCTTTGGGAGAAAGGAGAGCCAGTCCAAGCGGATATTGACAAAATGTTTCTCCGCCGTCCGCTTCCTTACTCGGCGTTTACCATTAAGGATACTGGAGAGGTTGAACGAGTCTGGACCACATTTGGTAAGTCAGACCCATCCGAACAAATTGATCTGGATGTTCAATCCGATCAGGTCAAGCAGCTGTTAACCGATTTCTTTATTAATTTCAAGAAAAACAATGTGAAAATCGTCCGGCTTGACGCGGTCGGTTATGTCATTAAAAAGCTTGGAACGAGTTGCTTTTTTGTAGAGCCGGATATTTATGAGTTCCTCGACTGGATTAAGGGACTGGCCGATTCGCTCGACATTGAGCTGTTGCCAGAAGTTCACGCCCACCATAGTGTGCAGAACAAGCTGGCGGAACATGGTTTCTGGATCTATGATTTTATCCTGCCCTACCGTATTCTGGATACTCTTGTTAACAAGTCCAGCGAAGATCTGCTCGACTATTTGAAGAATAGGCCGGCAAAACAATTCACCATGCTGGATTGCCATGATGGGATTCCGGTTAAACCGGATCTCGACGGACTCATCGATACAAAAAAGGCAAGAGAGTTAGTCGGCATCTGCACAGAACGGGGATCTAATCTTAGCTTAATTTTGTCAGATGAACATAAAGACGAAGATGGTTTTGACGTCCATCAGATTCGGTGTTCCTATTACTCGGTGCTTAATGCGGACGATGACGCATATCTGGCGGCACGAGCCATCCAGTTCTTTACTCCCGGGATTCCTCAAGTTTATTATGTAGGGCTGCTGGCTGGCAAAAATGACGAGGAGCGGGTCAAACAGACAGGCGAAGGCCGCGAGATTAACCGTCACAATTACAGCCTGGAGGAAATCGATGGGGCTCTTCAACAGGATGCCGTACAGAGGCTGCTCCGACTGATACGTTTTCGTAATGAATACGAAGCTTTTCAGGGTGACTTCCGCGTGCTGGATTCATCGGCGCAGGAGGTTCGGCTCGAATGGGTCAAAGCGGACAAGAAGTGTACGCTACACGTAGATTTGGTTAACAACCGTACGATTATTGAGTATTTGGATGATAATGGAAATCAGGAAATCTACACGATTTAAAGGGTACCAGGTAATTCCTTTGCGGGAAGAGAACATCAACGGTTCGTTGGAGTTCTCTTTCTTTGTTACCGGCCGTACGGCACTACATTAGAGGGGGCAAAAGCATGACAAAAGTATCGAATAACAATAATTACCGGCCGCAATTCCACTTTACCCCGCCTGCTAATTGGATGAATGACCCAAATGGGATGGTGTATTTTGAGGGAGAATATCATTTGTTTTATCAGTATCATCCAGGCGGGTCAACCTGGGGGCCCATGCACTGGGGGCATGCTGTAAGTACCGATCTGGTTCACTGGCAGCATCTCCCGATTGCGCTTGCGCCGGATCGGAATGGAATGATTTTTTCCGGCAGCGCCGTGGTGGATTGGGAGGATTCCAGTGGTTTTTTTGGAGGAGTGCCGGGACTCGTGGCCATCTTCACTCATGCTGACGAGTATCCGGAATCAAATCGCCCCCGGCAAAGGCAAAGCTTGGCGTATAGCATAGACCGGGGACGAACCTGGAAAATGTACGAGGAAAATCCGGTCCTTTGCAATGAACAACTGACCGATTTTAGGGATCCGAAAGTTTTTTGGCATGGCGAGTCCAAACGGTGGGTGATGGTGCTTGCCGCAGGCGACCGTGTACATCTTTACACCTCAAAAAATTTGAAACAATGGTCTTTTGCAAGTGACTTCGGGGCGTTCGACGGTTCCCATGACGGGGTGTGGGAGTGTCCGGATCTCATTGAGCTGCCTATTGAAGGGAGTCCGAACGGTGAGTCGCGATGGATGCTCATTGTCAGTATAGGAGACAAGCCCGGATATCCAGAGGGAACTAGAACCCAGTATTTTATCGGACATTTCGACGGCAGTGTGTTCACGAATGAGTATCCATCTAACACGATACTGTGGTTGGATTACGGAAGGGACAATTATGCAGGTGTAACCTGGTCCGATACACCGGATCCCCCTAAAAAATATTTTATCGGATGGATGAGCAACTGGCGTTACGCTAATGTTACACCGACTGGTGAATGGAGAAGCGCAATGACACTTCCCCGCCTGCTTAATCTTAAGCATGGTGATGACGGTATACGGCTTGTTCAAGAACCTGTGCCATATCTGGAAAAGCTCCGCAAACAACCTTGGGAGAAGTTTAACGTCCTCCTCCAATCGGGAGATAATCTGCTTGCGTCTTTGCAGGAAGATGTCTATGAGCTGGTTTGTGACATTGAGGTGGGAACCGCTGCCGAGATTGGTTTTAAACTGCGAAAGGGAGAAAACGAAGAGACTATCGTGGGATATCGTACAATTGAACAACAGCTTTATCTCGATCGTACACGCTCCGGCGAAACCGTTTTTCATGATTCTTTTCCGTGTAAACACGCTGCAACACATAAGATTACCAACGGAAGGCTGCACTTGCGTATTTTTGTCGATCAGTGTTCTGTTGAGGTATTTGCCGGTGATGGCGAAGTTGTGCTCACTGATTTGATCTATCCAAACCCCGCCAGCCGGGGGTTGGAGCTATTTGTGAGAGGCGGGAAGGCTCAACTCATTTCCCTTCAATTATTCCCTCTGCATTCGATTTTATAGTCTAGACTGGGGATTGATGTAATTTGGTTATCACCGGTATATCGGTCACCAAATGATGACAACGGTTATGATATGAGTGATTATCGGGACATTATGGAGCATGATCCTTTAGTCAAAATCCAATCTTCAACCGTATAAAGCTAGAGTATATTTACTAGAAGCGGAGTAAGAGCAAAAGAGCTGGACGCCTAGAAGCGCCAGCTCTTTGTATAGCCTTATAATGCAACCTGCAAGCTTATACGATCCAGTAGCTTTTAAAGCATGGTTTCAATGTGGGATCTTAGAGAATGGAGTGTACTCTCGAAGGTTGTTTATACTAACTTGTGAAAAGAAGTATGTTTCGTTATAGTGAGATTAAATAAGATACGAAAAAGCGGTGGGAAAATGGCAACTATTCATGATGTGGCCCTCAAGGCAGGTGTATCGGTCACAACTGTTTCGAGAGTTTTAAACAACCGTGGATATATCAGTGAAACAACCCGAACTAAAGTATTCGGCGCGATGGAGGCATTGGGTTACCAACCAAACGAGATCGCCCGCTCTCTGCTCCGCAAACAATCAAATCTAGTTGGTCTTATTATCCCTAATGTATCCCATCCCTTTTTCAGCCAATTGGCGGATCGGGTCGAATATTACGCATATCTCGAGGGATACAAGGTTCTATTATGTAATTCTCAGATGGATCCAGTTAAAGAGAGAGATTACATTGATATGCTTAAACGGAACCGGGTAGACGGCATAATCATGGGCAGTCACACGCTGGAAGTTGAGGAATATCACAGTTTAAATTCGCCAATCGTCACCATCGACCGGAAAATCCATAACACTATTCCTTACTTAAGCTCTGACAATTATCGTGGAGGCCAGCTTGCTGCAGAACTTCTTGTGGCAAAGGGATGCCAGAAGATCGCGCATATTTGTGGTAACTTGGAGCTTCAGATGCTGTCCAATCAGAGAACGAATGCTTTTCTGGACGTGACCACGAAGCATGGAGTTGAGCATTTGGTTGTCGAGACGGGGTTAAACGTTTTTGATGAGGACAAGTATCAGAAACTGCTACAACAATTGCTTCAGGAGCATCCTGACATTGATGGGATTTTTACAACGAGCGACATTTTAGCTGCCTATGCAATAAAGGAAAGCTTGAACGCAGGGAAGAGAATCCCGGAGGATATCCGGATTGTCGGCTATGACGACGTAGGAGCATCACGATGGGTAAGTCCCGAGCTGACGACGATACGCCAGCCGATTGATGCCCTGGGCAAAATGGCCATTCAGCTCCTCCGCATGCAAATGGAGGATAAGCAGGTGGCCTCAGAGAATATTTTGCCCGTGGAGTTAATTGAACGCGCAACGACTTGAAACGAACAAGTCTAAGAGGGTTGAGAAACCTTGGCCATATACAAACTTATTTTGTTCTTGCATTCTGTTAATCAAGGCCTGGAAAAGAGCCCTTTAAATGAAAAATGAAGAGGGCTCTTTTTTATGGGAGTCTAATCCTGCTACCCATACAATATATCCTCCGCGGCCGTGGTCCCCAGACACAATTCAATAAACGTATCGGCAATTTTTACAGCCTCGTCAAAACCCAGATTGCCCGAGTTGACTACCAAAATGGGGTACTCTTGATCGGACCGATCTTCCCGCATATCCCATACATAATGATTGCCGCTCCCGTCCATCGCAAACGAAACCGCTCCCGGCATATACTCGGGGAATTCATAGGCCAGCAGCATCGGTCTAAACTCTGCAATCTCGAAAAACTGGAAATCCCGCTTTCCGTTAGAAAACTCCCCTCCATTGGAGTAACGAAGCAGATCCAAGTACATAGCGGGGAGCGGTTTGGCTGGAATGGACCAGCCCGCCGGGTCAAAAGGCCGGTACTGCGCATGCAGCGGAGAGGAAACAGGAAACGGATTGTGTTGTTTTGCCCTGATTTCAGCTATTTCCTCTACAGTAAGTTTTTTATGCCAGCTCTCTGCAAACAGCCGCAGCTCCTCTTCCCGCAGGCCGAGTTGTCTCCAGTAACAGGCTTCAAATACCGTCATCCAATCCATTCTATTTTCCTCCTCCTTAGTATTCCAACGTCCCTTTCACTTATAGTTTCAGAGTAAACGATAAACATGGAGTGAAGCAAGCGGCCGTTCATTGTGGGATAGCTTTCACAGAGAAAGCTTAGAAAAAGAAAGCTTAAAAAGAGAAAGCTTAAAAAGAGAAAGCTTAAAAAGAGAAAGCCAAGCCTTGAGACATCAAGGTTTTTTTGCATGGGATGGGATTTAAGGCTCATGTAAGGTTTGCTTCAGCTGGAGGTAAGGCGCGGTCAGTATAGTTTAAGCAGAATCATTTTTCAAAGCATACAGGAATGGAGATGGCATGATTTATGACCGCGCCTTCGATTGTACAAACGCACAACCTGACCAAGGACTACGGCGGGCTCAAACGTGTGGACCAGGTGGACCTGAACGTCCAGCAAGGAGAGATTTATGGATTCCTTGGACCCAACGGGGCGGGCAAAACCACGACGCTCAAAATGCTGCTTGGACTTGTGAAGCCTACCGGGGGAAGCATTCAATTATTTGGCGACAGCCTCAGCAAACACCGTTCTTCCATTTTAAGGCGGACCGGATCGCTGATAGAATCACCTTCTTATTACGGACATCTGACCGGGCTGGAAAATATGAGGATCATGCAGCGTCTGCGGAACGCGCCGGATAAAAATGTGGACGAAGCGCTCCGGATCGTCCGGCTTGAAAATCAAAAAAACAAAAAGGCTGACCAGTATTCGCTTGGAATGAAACAGCGGCTGGGCATTGCCATGGCGCTGCTTTCGTTTCCCGAGCTGCTGGTTCTGGATGAACCCACCAACGGCCTGGACCCGGCGGGCATTGGTGAAATCCGGGAGCTGATCAAGTCGCTGCCTGAACGTTACGGGATGACCGTGCTGCTTTCCAGCCACCTGTTGTCGGAAATCGATCAAATCGCCACCTCGGTCGGGATCATTTCCGAAGGGAAACTCGTTTTTCAGGGCAGTATGGCCACCTTGCGGCAGCAAGGACGTTCCGCGATCCATCTGCGGACAGGGGATAATGACCTGGCGGGGCAACTGCTGCGGGATCAGGGGTACCGCCCGGTTCCAACCGGCGGCCGGCTGGCCCTCGGGATGATGAATGACACCGAGGTGGCGGAGATCAACAGCCTGCTCGTCCGGCACCGGATTCCGGTCAGCCGGATTGAGGAGCATAAACGCAGCCTGGAGGATATTTTCCTGGAGCTGACGGGAAAGGGGCGAAGCTTGTGATCCGGATATGGGGCCTCGAATACTACAAACTCCGGCGCAAAAAAATCGGGGTGATGCTGCTTGCCTTCCTGTCTGTTGAAATGCTGTGGGCTTTTTTGTCCATCAGCCGTTCCATTGCCAAAAATCCGGATCATGCGGTCTGGGAAGCGCTCATCTTCAATATTTCATCCATGAACGGACTGTTTCTGCCGATTCTGTCCGCCATCATCGTCTCGCGGATCTGCGACATGGAGCATAAAGGGGCCACGTGGAAGATGCTTGCCGCCACCAATGTGAGCCGGAATCGTCTTTACGCGGCCAAGTATGTCTGCGCGGTTAGTTTGCTTTTGGCGGGATTACTTGTGCAAATGACACTCATGGCCGGTTTCGGGATGCTGAAAGACTTTCCGGAACCGCTGCCTGCCGGCCTGCTGATTCGGTTTTTGGGTGGATCGATCCTGCCGGTTCTTGCGGTTACTGCCCTGCAGCAGTGGCTTTCGCTGGCCGTCAAAAACCAGGCTTTTGCGCTCTGTTTAGGCATGCTGGGCGGACTCGCCGGCATGACGGCGGGATTATTCCCCGCTGCAGTCAGACATGCGCTGCTCTGGTCGTATTTTTTGGATCTCAGTCCGGTTCTTTACCAGTTTGGTGCTTCTTCGGGCGCCTACAGTATCCAGACGCAAAACGCCGGGTTGACCGCTGCCGCTCTTGTCATGACGGTCCTGTTTTATATCGCAGGCAGTGTTCATGCGTCCCGGCAGGAAATTTGAGGAGGCGAGCTTGATGTTACAAAGTATTTCTGCGGAATGGCTGAAGCTGCGGCGTTCCCGTATTTTGCTGCTGCTTGCCGTTTTGCCGGTCGTCAGTCTGGTGATCGGCGGCTCCAATTATTATTTTAACCGGCAAGCCTTGCAGGACGGATGGTACAGCCTGTGGACCCAGGCCAGTTTGTTTTACGGCGAGTTTTTTCTACCAATTTTAATTGCCATCTGCTGTTCCTATGTGTGCAGGCTGGAGCATGTAAACCGGAATTGGAACATGGTTATGACCACTCCCGTTTCGGCATCAAGCGTTTATTTTGCCAAGTGGTGTATGGTGAGTCTGCTCATCTTGTTTGCGCAAACGCTGTTTATGGTCATGTACTGGCTGACAGGTCTTCAATTCTCCATTCCCGGACCTCTTCCGGGTGAGACTATCGAATGGGCGGTGCGGGGGTGGATTGCTTCTTTATCCATTATTGCACTGCAGCTTGGATTGTCGATCCGGATGCGCAGCTTTGCCACACCGATCGGAATTTGTCTTTGCGCGGTGTTTGTCGGGCTGGGGCTGTATGTTACCAATTTGGGTATGTTTTTCCCGTTTTCGCTGCTTACGATTGGAATGGGCGTGCTGAGCCAAACCGGGTTGACCGGCATGCAAAATGTGCTGTTTTTTGTCCTGAATCTCTTGTTTATCCTTGTTTTTTCCGGGATGACGATCCGCCGGCTTAAACACAAGGACATTGCCTTCTAAAAAGCAATCCTCAATCCCCTTCGATAGACATGTATAATAACAATGGGTGATGTCTAAATGGACAATGTAAAAGATAAAAAGATACTGATCGTAGACGACGAGCCGGAAATCCGGAGTATGATTGAACGGTTTTTGAGGAAAGAGGGGTTCCATAGGGTGTATACCGCGGCTGACTGCGCTTCGGCTTTATCGTTCTGCCGCAGCGGCGGCCCGGATATTGTCATTCTCGATATTATGCTCCCGGACGGAGACGGGTTTTCGCTGCTGACGTCGATCCGGCAGTTTTCGGATGTGCCCGCCCTGATTCTCTCCGCACGCGGCGAAGATGAAGACCGGCTGCTAGGACTTGGGCTTGGAGCTGACGATTACCTTGTGAAACCTTTTCTGCCGCGTGAGCTGGTCCTGCGGCTGATGGCAATTTTAAAAAGAGTTTATTCTTCGTCCATGCCGGCTAATGCGGCGGTCTTCCAGTTAGGCAACTACACGATTGACCTGGGCAGCGCGGCCGTGCGGAAAAACGGGGTTGAACTGCAGTTAACCGCCAAGGAGCATGCTATTCTGGACAAGCTGTATGAGAACAGGAACCGGATTGTAACTAGCGATAGTCTATGCCAGGCCGTTTGGGGCGACGACAGCTTCGGTTACGAAAATACGCTAATGGTGCATATCAGACGGGTCCGTGAAAAAGTCGAGCCGGATCCATCGAAGCCCGCTTACCTCCTTACCGTCAGAGGGTTGGGTTATAAACTGCTGGTGAAGGAGGACGGCTGAGATGGAGGGGGTTTATCGCATCCTGAGCCGGTTTGCCGCGGCGACGATGTTCATCTCCGTTTTTTTATTGATGGTTAATTTTGTGCTGCTGGGAACCTTGGTGTTCAAGGAGGCGGAAGGGAACGCGTCGCCGGAAGGTGTGGTGCGGCAGGTAGCGGAAGGATTGAAGCCGCAGCCGGGAGGGGGTTACGTTCTGGACGTACAGGCTGCGGGACAGCTCCGGCAGAGCCAGGCTTGGGCCATGCTGCTTGATGAGAGCGGCCGGGTCGTGTGGGATGATGAGCGGCCGGCGGAAGTTCCGCAGTCGTATACTTTAACCGAAGTAGCCAAGTTTTCTCGGTATTACATAAAAGAATATCCGGTCTACATCTGGGAGCTGGATCACCGCTTGCTCGTCGTCGGTTATCCGAAGCAGAGCCACTGGAAATATCAGTTTAGCTTCCTTTCGGAGTGGGTGAAGGAGTTACCCACGCGGCTAGTCATACTGCTGATTTTTAATGGGGTGTTAGCTCTGGTTATTTCAGCAGTGATTGGCGCGCGTCTTATCAGGAGCATTAGGCCTCTGCTGCAGGGGGTTCACAATCTGGCCAGGGAGCAAACCGTACAGCTGGATGCAAAAGGACTGTTCGGGAGCCTGGCGGCGAGCATTAACGAAGCATCGGCGAAGCTGGCTCAAAAAAACGCAGCACTTAAGGCGAGGGACGAAGCGCGCTCCAACTGGATCGCCGGCATCTCGCATGACATCCGCACGCCCCTTTCCATGATTCTTGGTTATGCCAGTGATATGGAGGAGCATCCCGAGATCCCCGCAGAGCAGAGGCAACAGGCTGGGATTATCCGGCGGCAGGGCGAGAAGCTGCGGTCGCTGGTAAGCGACCTGAACCTGGTATCCATGCTGGAGTATGAAATGCAGCCGCTGCATAAAAAGGAACTGAGATTATCGGTTTTGGCCAGGCAGGCTGCTGCGGATACACTAAATAACGGATTGGATGAACGGTATGCCATCGAACTTCACTTAGATAACGAACCGGTCAAGATCAGGGGCGACGAAAAGCTGCTGCTCCGGGCGATCGGGAATCTTGTGAACAACAGTGTGCGCCATAATCCGGAGGGCTGCAGGATTACACTTGAAACTACACTGGCAGAGGACCGTTATTGCCTAACGGTAAAAGACGACGGACAAGGGATTCCGCCGGAGCGCTTAGCGGAGATTACCGAACTTCCTTATTCGGCCAAGCGGACCCGGCCCGTCCATCAGGGTCAAGGTCATGGTCTTGGGCTTCCTATGGTGGCACGGATTACAGAGGCGCACGGCGGTACACTGGTTGTAAAAAATAACGGGGAAGGCAAGGGACTAACCGTGACGATGAGTTTTCCGCTGCTTTCGGACTCAGTAGGCGGCCAGTAGAAATATGCTGCCGGTTTATCTGCTGTGGGGAAAAAGTGTACCACCTGTTCATTTGCCTAGGGGCAAAAGTATGCTGCCCAACTTCCAAAGAGCAAATGGGCGCTGTCCGTCCATCTGCCAAGGGGCAAAAGGGCATTGTCCTCCCATCTTTCAAGGGATGCAAGAAACGAGGGCGGTACAAGTAAAGCCGGACGGCCTGTTCTATAGCTGTCCGGCTTAATTGGTTAGCCGCGTTGCTGCCTTGCCAGTACGACATACGTCCGGTTCCAGAAGGATGGGTCCGGACCGGAATCCAGGTTACTGGGCTTTCTCCTCTGTAATCGTCCGGAGAATGCGGGCGGGATTGCCGCCAACGATAACATTGTCCGGAACATCGCGGGTGACGACCGCTCCCGAAGCTACAATTACATTGTCACCGATGGTAACACCGGGATTAATCACCGCACGCCCGCCGATCCAGACGTTGCTGCCGATCCGGACGGGTTTGCCGTATTCCGGCCCCGCGCTGCGCAGCACCGGGTCAATCGGATGGGCGGCCGTGTAGATATGCACGCCGGGTGCAAGCATGCAGTTGTCCCCGATCCGGATTTCGCAAACGTCAAGGAGGACACAGTCGTAGTTCGCATAAAA
The DNA here is from genome assembly GCF_046543445.1 of Paenibacillus nanchangensis. Lineage (NCBI taxonomy): Bacteria > Bacillati > Bacillota > Bacilli > Caryophanales > Paenibacillaceae > Paenibacillus > Paenibacillus nanchangensis. The sequence goes on along the minus strand of NZ_JBHOFD010000004.1, from coordinate 169,622 downwards.
ATTATCGCCGACATGAATGTTGTAACCGTAGTCGCAGCGGAAGTTCGGCTCAACGCTTACCGTGCCGGCCGCGCTGCCGAATAACGTTTTTAGCAGCTCAGTCCGCCGTTCATTTTCCGTTTCATCCGTCTGGTTAAACAGTCTCACCAGCCGCCGGGCACGCAGCCGCTCCTCGCTCAGTTGGGGATCCCAGGCTTCATAAAGCTCGCCGCTCAGCATTTTTTCTTTTTCGGTTTTTGTTGTCATATGAATCTCCTGTCTCTTATTTAGGAAGTAGTGGTCAGCCTTTAACGCCGCACCTGCACCAGCTGCAGGCTTAAGTTCAGTTGTTCCATCGTCGCGGCGGTCAGGCCGCTCCGGTAAAACGAGTCCGGGTCCTTCAGCAGCTCCAGTTCAGGCATGTGCTCAGCCGGGATGGAGTTCAGGCAATGCGTACGGATAAGGTCCAAATCTTCGCCTCCGGCCTGGTCCCCGGTGAGTGCAATCAAATCCGGGTTAATTACGGCGATCAGCGACGATAACATCCGGGCCGCCAAGGGAGGAAAAGTCTTTTTCCGGCCGAGCTGCCGCATTTGTTCTTCCCGCGTCAGGCCGAGAGGCAGGAAGGACAGCTCGCCCGCAAACCGCGACTTGCCTTCCAGCACACGCCCCCCGGTAAAAATCCCCGCCCCCGGATAGCTGCCCTGAATAAAAGTCGCCACGGCAACCGTCCTGTCATCTTCAATCCCGCGGTCCCGGGAGAAGCCATAAACGGTCATGTTCATATCATTTTCCACAACGATGGGGATACCGTATTTCTCCCGCAGCGCATGTTCGAGCGGAGCGCCGATCAGCTCCGGAATATCGCATACATTTACTGTGCCTTGGTGAGTAAAGCCGGGAAGACCGATACCGGCGGCCCGGATTTGAGGATACGCTTCAATCAGCGTCCCGATCCTGCGGTCGACTACAGCGGCATCCAGCATAACGGATTCCTCGCACCCGCTGTCGACAGGTTCGCCGTGTGCGTTAACTACAATATAGTCCAGCGTTCGGACACCGCCAGTCAGCCGGATAAACAGGCAGGCAATAAGCGCGTAGTCTGCATTATAAATAAATTTGCGCGCCGGACGTCCGCCGGAGGAAGCTTCCGGTTCGGCTTCGATGATTTCGCCTGCCGCCAGCAGCTCCTTCAGCATGTTGCCGCAGGTGGCTACACTTAAGCCCGTCACCTGAGCCAAATCAGATTTGGTTGCCTGCTTCAGCCTCCGCATCGTCTGGCGGATCAGCTCCAAATTGATGGCTTTCACTCGTAGGGCATTGTTTGAGAGGGGCTCGATTGAGATCACCTCCTTTTACTTTTGATAATACTTAACGAAAGTATAAATGAAAGTGGGACAGATGTCTATTCTGCCCGGGAAGATGCACGACAAGGACCCGGCGGTTGGCAGCCGGGTCCCAGCAGGTCACTTTTTAACTGAAGTTGTTCTATTACACCATGGGGTTTATTCTATGCTGTCCTGTCCGGAATGCTGAGGCGCCGTATCCGGAGGTCCATCAGCATTAGGCGTTCCATCAGTGTCCAGCTCCGTACCACTCCTTAAATCCGTGCCGATCCCCGAATCTGTACCGGTCCCCGAATCTGTACCGGTCCCCGAATCTGTAACCGGTCCCCGAAACTGTGCCGGTCCCCAAATCCGTGCCGGTTTCCGAATCGGCGCCGGTTTCCGAATCCATGCCGTTCTCTGAATCTGTACTGGTCTTCTGCCCGGCGTCTGTCTCGGACTCTACGTTTTTCTTCGTCTCCGGCTCTGCGGCAGCATCCGGATCGATCCCGGTGTCCGCAACAATCCGGACGTCATCGATAAATGCTGTATTATCGCCTTCGGTTGTTACCGCAGCAAAGACGACTTCATGAAAGCCCGGTTGGACGGTAAACGGCTCGGATTCAAAAGGCTCATAGGCCTCCTTGGAGGCAGGGGTGAACGAGCCAATTTCCTTGCCGTCCACGCTCACAGTGAAAGACTGCTGGCCCCCGAAAGACCGTCTTGCCGCCTGGAAAGTGATCTTGTATGTTCCGGCAGGAAACTCGATATGCTGCGTAATCGAACCCTGGCCGTTTTTGGTCTGCAGGTATGCGGCCTGGGTGCCTTCCGGCGCATCGGGATGCCCCAGCACACTGCCGTTTCTGGCGATCCCGGCATGGGTGTTAAAGGTCCAGCCCGATTTCAGGTTCCACACTGTTCCATAGCTTGCGGTAACCTGCGGAGCCTCAAATCCGGCATTTTCCGCAGCAGCCGCTTTCGGCGGGGTATAGGCGTCCAGCCGGACTGAATCAATGAAAGCCGTGTTATCCCCGTCGGTTGTACCGGCGGCGAACCGGATAACCTGTTCGCCAGCCTGTACCGTAAACGGTTCGCTGCGGTACAGCGTATAGTTACGGCTCTCGGGCGTAACGGAGGCGACAAGCTTGTCATTTACCGACAAGTCAATGCGCTGCTGTCCGCCGTACGCCCGCCGGGCGGCATAGAAGCTCAGCGTATAGGTGCCTGCCTCCAATTCGGCCGTCTGGCTGATTTCGCCCCGACCTTCTTTGGTCAGCAGATAGGCGGCTTGGGTCCCCCCGGGCGCATCCGCCTGCTCGAATACGCTGCCGTTTCTGGCGATGCCGGCATAGGTGTTGAAACGCCAGCCTGCTTCAAAATTCCATTTTGTGCCCTGCGGAGACTCGATCCTTGGGTCTTCAAACCCGGCGTTGCGCAAATCACCGGCAGGTGCTTCATAAGGCAAAATTTGAATGTCGTCGATAAAGGCGGTATTGTCGCCCGAATCGGTTACCGCAGCGAACCGGATCAGATGCTTGCCGGGCTTCGTTACTTCAAAGCCGTCCGTGGAATAGGGGGCATAGCTGCCGGCCGCCGGAGTGTAAGTGCCCAGCATTTGCTCATCGAAGTAGACGGCAAACGTCTGCGGTCCGCCGAAATTCGTCCGTTTGGCGGTTTGGAATTCCAGCATATATTTCCCCGGAGGCAAAATAACCTGCTGGCTAAACGATCCCTGTTGGCCATTAAGTGTCTGCAGGTAGGCGGCTTGGGTGCCTTCCGGCGCATAAACGGCATCAAAGACGCTGCCGTTGCGGACAATTCCCGCAGAATTGCTGAAGCTCCAGCCTGCGGTTCCGCCTACCAATACACCGGTCTTGTTTTCGACGCGCGGAGACTCAAAATTTCCGTTGTCCAGCCGGGCGGTCTCCGGAATCTCGATTTGTTCAATCGAAATCTGATCAAGGAATAAGATGCCTGCCGTGCCGTCCGCGCTGAATTGAACCGTATGCTCTCCCGCCTCCACAGTGAAAAACGCTGAGCGGTACGTCCGGTATTCCCCCGCAGCAGGGGAAAAGGCATCGGCTGCCGTATCATCAACCCGCAGCTCGAGTGCGGGGGCTTCTGCTCCGCCGGAGACGGCGCTAAAATTCACCGCATACACGCCGGCGGGCAGTTCCAGCTTTTGTTCAAACCTGCCGCCCGGCTCCAAAAACGCCGCCTGAACACCCGCAGGACTGGCGGGCGAACCGAGACTGCTGCCGTTACGGACGATGCCGGAGGATTCATTAAAAGTCCAGCCGGAGACCAGCCCGCGCAGCAGCCGGTTTTCATTTACAGCGGCCGGCGATTCAAAACCGGCGTTCTGGAGCGTAAGCGATTCGGAAGGTGCGGGAAGCACAATGCGTACATCGTCAATAAACGCCGTATTGTCGCCTTTCAGCGTCGTCGCCTGGAACAGGATCGTGTGTTTACCGCTCTCTACCGTAAACGGCTCGGTCCGGTACAGGGTGTACTCTCCCGTCTCCGGCCGGTAAGAGCCAATAACGGTATCGTCAAGATAGACGTCGAAGGACTGGGTGCCGCCAAAGCTCGTACGTTTGGCTGCCTTGAACGCTAGCTGATATGTGCCGGCAGCCAAGTTTACCGCCTGGCGAAGCGTCCCGGCAACGCCGCCGTCCGTTTTCAGGTAACCGGTCTGTACACCCTGCGGCGCCGGAGCAGCTTCAAACGGGCCGTCGTTATGCTGTACGCCGGAACGGCTGTCGAACACCCAGCCGTTGGTCATCGGTCCGGGCCGGGCGGAGGTGGTCGCCGGCTTCTCAAATCCGCCGTTGAACAGCGTAGCCGCAGGAAGTTCATCCGGAATTTCCGTGCTGTAGAAGCAGCGCTTGCTTGCACCCGGAACCGGGTCGCCCAGCACCTCGCTGCTGCACAATACGCCGTCCGTCTGGAGAGAGTAATTAAACAAGCCGTCCGCCCCGTATGCGACAACTGCCTGGCCTTCAAAATAACACGCTCCGCCGTTTTCATACATGCACAGCTGGAAGCCGTCCGGCGCGCTGCTGACCTGCCCGATCTGGTAAAGCGAAGAGACGGTGCCGGAGGGGTTCAGCCCGGATTTGAACGCCTTCGCTTTGTATAAGGCGAGTGTACCCTCATGCAGAACGATCGGCCGGACATAACGCGGCGAGTCGGCTGTCGGCTCGCTTCCGTCCGTTGTGTAACGGATATCCGCGTCCTGCGTTCCACTCTTCAAATAAAGGATTTCAGCCGACGGATAAGCGCTTTGATCCAGACTGAAAGCCGGTGCTTGCGCCGTTTTGCGTTGCGGTTCCGGAAGGACGGTCACCAGTGCAATGCCGGAAGCGGCAGGATCGGAAACGCTGGTTGCCTTAACGGCAATCAAGGTTTCGTCTGTTACCCGCGGGGCATGATACACGCCGGTGAATTTATTAATCGTCCCGCTGTTTTTGCCGATCACACTCCAGATCACTCCGCTTCTGCCGTCGATAACTTCGGCGTTCAGCCGGATTTTATCTCCGCCGTTAACAACCGGATCAATCGGGTTGATTTTGACCTGGGTCTGGACAGGAGCCGTTGTATAAATCATGACATTGTAATCCCCGTTGATGCCTTGGTCGGTAAAAGAAGAACCGGCGCGGAACGTACCCGATACCGGGGGCAAAATCGCATTGTCTTCGCGCACGGCATCATCCCGGTAGGCGACTTTGCGGAACGTCTTGTTGATGGGCTTCCCGGCAAAGTTCAGCTTCAGCTCTTTGGGCGAGCCCGCTTTTGCCTCGACAAGAACGGTGTAATGGCCGTCCCGGGACCGGAACGCCGCGGCCCGCAGCTCCTCCGAACCGCCAGTGTCTACTTTGAGGACCTGGCTGTGCCCGGGGACATACCGGTTCAGCATCCCTGCGCTGTAAAAGGTTTTGCGCGGCGTCAGCCCTAGCAGAAGCGAATCCCACATCGTGTAGGTGCCGTTTGTTCCGCCGTTGGGATCATGCGTCCATACGCCATTTAACTGCCACATCAGCGCCGATTTGACGCCCATGTTGGCCGCCTGGATGACGGAGTTCGCGTAGCCTGCGTTCCAGTTGCTTGCATTGTCGTCGGCCCAGCCGAATTCAGTCAGATGAAGCGGCTTGCCGCCGACAAATTGCTGCCGGGCCGCAAACGCTTCGCCGAGTCCAGTGTAGGTTTCGCCGTAGACATGGAAGCTGTAGCCGTCAATAACATCGTCGGCGTGCTCTTTCATGTAGCGGGTCCAGCCGGGAGCGCCCGTTTCTTCCGGCCCCCAGATTTCAATCCGGTCACGCAGCCCGTCGCGTTTAAGCCGCTCGCTTGTTTTTCGCACCATTTCCGCGTAGTAGGCCTGTTCATCAACGCTTCCGTCCCCGGGCACATCGAAGTCCCAGGAACCGTTGGGTTCATTGTAAAAAGTCATATATTTCACGTTGTCATAGCCCCGCCGGTCAATCAGCTCGCGCAGCAGGGCGGAGGCGGAGGCGGCGTAAGCGTCAAGATCAAGAGGAGCGCTTTCTACCGGATCGATCCCGGGAAAGGGGAACCAGTCATGCACGGCGGAGCCGACCTTCCAGCCGAAATTCAGTTCGATTTCCGTTCCGGCGGCTTTAAAGGCATCCAGATATTTGTAAAAAGCCTTCATTTTCGGGCTGTCCCACGTGTAAACGCCTTTTGCCGGCTCCATCCAGTCGATCTGGAACCATACTCGGGCGACCTTCGGCTGAACGGTCCGGATGCGCTTGCTGTCCATTTCCCAGTGGGCTTCCGTATAACCGAGCGAGGTCTGTCCCTGCATCAGCGCCGCGGGAATGACGTTGACGCCTACGCCTAAAAAATCCTGCTGGATGACCGTGCCGGGGTCGACGGTAATCGTATGCTTCGTGCGGCCTGCCAGGGCTTCTGCTTCGATTTCCATCACGGTCGTTGTTTCGATCTCCGTCTCGGCTTGTGTCGCAGTTTCCGTCCCGGTCTCCGCTCCGGTCTCCGCTTCGGTCTCTGTTCTGGTCTCTGCCCCGTTCTGTGTCGCATACTCCGTCCCGTTCTGTGTCCCGGTCTCCGCCCCGGCGGGCAGAGGGAGGCTCCAGGCGGACAGCAGCATCACGGCAGCCATGGCGGCTGTTTTCCAGCGTGCAGTCAAGCGTCGGGGGAATCTTTTCATATCAGCTCTCCTTTGTTTGGAATATCGGCTTCCGGTTCCAGCCGGGAGGGGAGAAGACGGGAAAGGGCTGGCAACTCTTTTTCACTCGACAATATGATAGCGCTTACAGATGAATCTTGAACTGAACTTTATTGCGAAAGGCTTGAAAGATTCCAAGTGTGGAGTTGAACGAATCGGCAGCTGACTTGAACAATTTTGAGAGGGGGCTACGGCATACGAGGTTCTGTTTCGCGTATAAAAAAAGTTTCCCGCCGGAGAGCACCGGGAGAAACCGTAGAGGAAATGCGGAAGCGGATGCGATTCTGTGCAGACTTATCATGCGGATAAGGACGTTCAGATTTCCGGCGATCCGCAGCTCGGTTCCGGAGTCGGCCAGCTCTTTGGCCGTCCATTTGCTGTTGTTTACTGTAAATCGTGAGCTTCAACTTAGGGGACTCGATCTCAGGTCCTCTTTTTGCTGCGGTTTATTATTTTCTGTTGTCATTTGTTATTGCCTTGATGTAAATTAATACACACAAAACAGCGGTGCCCGCCTACCAGCTCGTTAAAGACAATCCCGCACCGCCTAAGTTAAGCGCTATCAAATGCAGAGACGGAGGTTCAGTATGGATAAATTCGTTAATCCGCCAAAAGGGCTGCAAGGGATGGAGCGGTTTGATCTGCTGCCGCTGCTTCGGGACGGGGTTCAGGTCCGCTACGAAGGAAGTATCGACAAGCAGGGAAAAAATGCCGATTGGGACTGGTGGCTGTACCGTGAACGGGATGAATGGGTGATCTTCGATTGTGAGGGGCCGGGCTGTCTGTACCATTTCGTACAGCACCGTTATCCGGACAGCCCGGAACCGACGTTCCGGTTCTATTTCGACGGGGAAAAGGACCCGCGCCTGACGGTCAAACCGTCGGATTTCGGCGTCAAACCGCCGCTGGTCCGGCCGCTCGCCGATACCTACCTGGGCCCGGATGATCACGGGCGGGGGCCGATCCGGGTTATTCGCAGCTATGTGCCCATGCCGTTTACGAAATCGTGCCGGATTACTTCCGACATCCGGCTGAAAGGGGCGGCAAAAGGGGACGGAGGCTGGGGGCATGTAGTCTATCATACCTACAGCGAGCCGGGGGAGCTCGAAACGTATACGGGCGGTGAAGACTACACCCGGCTTAAGGCCATGTGGTCTTCCGCCGGCACCGATCCGAAGCCGGCGGCTTCGGAGCTGGCGGCAAAACACAGCACGCTTGTCGCCCGTCCGGGGGAGACGGTCGAATTGTTCCGCGGAAGCGGGCAGGGCAGCATCGCTGCCATTACCGCGGAGCCTGAAGCATTTACGCCTGGCGATCTGGCCAATGTCTGGATCCGGGCGGTATGGGACGGTCATGAACAGCCGGATGTATACTGCCCGATCGGCGTTTTTTTTGGCAACGAGCTGGGTCTCCATCCCGTAGGCGTACTGTCACATGGCATCCGGCCGGACGGAAAGTTTTACAACTATTTTCCCATGCCCTACTGGAAAAGCGCTGTCATTACGCTGGAGAACCGCGGCGAATCGGAAGCCGTATTCCGCGAGTGGGAAATCCGGCATACGGCGGAGCGGAATCCGCTGTATTGTGAGGGGGCGGCGGGGTACTTCCGCTCCTCAGACTACTATCACCGCCGGGCGACCGCCGGTTCCGACAGCCTTATCGGAAGGGTGTACGGACGGGGGCATATGGTAGCGGGGCACGTAACGGCCCATGCCCGGACGCCGGGCGTGATCAGCTGCGAAGGCGATGTGCGGGTCTATATTGACGGCTGCGCCACGCCGCAGGTCGAAAGCGACGGTTCGGAGAGCTGGGTCGGCTACGGCTGGGGTTTCCCGACACCGCCCGAAGTGAATCCGTCAAGCGCTTATGACGGGCTTCCCGATAATCCCTGGTCCATGGTCCGGCTGTGCAGCGGCGATGTTTATCCGTTCCGGCAGGAACTGGTTTTTGGCATCGAATCCGGGGAGTTCAACAATCAGTACCTCGAACATTCCGGGATCGTGTTTTATTACGGGATTGATGAACCGGGGCTGGAGCTGACCGATGAACTTGATATCGGTAATCCCGCCTCGGAAGGCATTCACAGCTACCGGACGGAAGGGGGCCGGGGATATTATACGCTTGAATCCGCCTATGAAGGCGACGGCGACCACCTGCTGATCCGGGACACCGGACATGAGACCGAGGGGATAAGCGAATTCATCGTATCGGTACGTCCCGGCAACCGCGGGGTCAGGCTCCGCAGGCGTTCGGACCAGATCACCGGCAGGCAGCGGGCCAACGTGTATGTTGACGGCGCGCTGGTTACCGAACGGAGCTGGTATTACCCTGACCGTAATCCGTATAAGCGGTGGCTGGAAAACGAATTCGACATCCCGGCCGCTTACACCGCCGGCAAACGCGAGCTGCAGATCAGGCTGGAATATGTGCAGGACGGTGAAACCCGGGTCTGGAACGAGTTCTATTACTGGGTGTATTCCACCCTGTAGGGAGGGGAGCGGCCGATGGCTCGGACCGGACTTGACCTGCTGGACCCCGGAGAACCGGGGTTTTTGCTTCAACCATGAGTATTTATTCGCCTTTGAAAAGGGCGCTGATAATTCGTAATCCCGCCCAGGCATTTTCTATATCCCGTATCTGAAGGAGGTTGTCCCATGACACAACCCGATCCTCAGCAACTATTGACCGCGATTCCCCCCATCGGCCGGCCCGGTGGCCCGACGAAGGCACCGCCCGCGAGTGCGCTAACCGGGGAAACTAATGATCCGATGCACGCACTACTCGCAAATGCGCCGACCGGGGAGTCTAATGATATGCCGCAAGTACCACCCGCGAGTCCCCAAACCGTGCAGCCCGGTGATCCGCCGCAAGCACCGGCTGCCAGCCAGCCGTCCCAAGCATCCGTCAATCCGCCGCGCATCCCCACCGAGCGCCCAGTGCCCCGGCAGCTCCCGCGGCTTCAGGTCTCGGAGAACCGCCGCATACTCGTTACGGAGGACGGAAAACCGTTTTTCTGGCTGGGCGATACCGCCTGGGAGCTGTTTCACCGTTTGACCCTGGAGGAGGCGGACGACTATCTCCATATCCGGGCGGAACAGCGGTTCAATGTCATTCAGGCGGTGCTGCTGGCCGAAATGGAGGGAGTTACGTCCGGGAATGCTTACGGCCGGCTGCCGCTGCTGCCCGGCGATGACGGCATGCCGGATCCGCTGTGTCCAGACCTGACGGGACCTTATTCCTATTGGGACCATGTCGATGCTGTCCTGGCGCTTGCCGGACAAAAGGGACTGTATGTGGCGCTGCTTCCTACCTGGGGTGACAAATTCAACCGGATGTGGGGAGAAGGACCGGAGATATTCACGCCGGAGCGGGCGCGGGCGTACGGGGAATGGCTGGGCAGACGGTACGCAGGCCACAGCCACCTGGTCTGGGTGCTTGGGGGCGACCGGCCATTGAGCACGGCCCGGCATTTTCAGATCATCGAAGGGATGGCGGAAGGACTGAAGGCCGGAGGGGCACGGCAGCTAATGACGTATCACCCGAAAGGCGCAGAGTCTTCCTCGTATCACCTGCACGATGCGCCGTGGCTCGATTTCAATATGATCCAGTCGGGCCATGGGGAGCGGGAGATCACAAATTACGAACGGGTGCGGGCGGATTATGAGCGGCTGCCGGTAAAACCGACGCTTGACGCCGAACCCTGCTATGAGGATATTCCAATCGCTTTTCGCGCGGAAAATGGGTATTTTGACGAAGCCGATGTCAGGCGGGCTGCTTATTATGCCGTCCTATCAGGAGCCTTCGGGCATACGTACGGGCATCACTCCGTCTGGCCGATGGCGGACGGGATGTACGCCTCCGCCGCGCTTAAAGAACCCGGCGACTTCATCATCATGTCCTGGCTCGAGGCGCTGCAGCGGCCGGGCGCCCGCCAGATGCGGCATCTCCGCACGCTGTTCGAGCCTTATTGGGGTTCAGGTCTTCGTCCCGCTCAGCAGATTATCGCCCGGAATCGGCCAGGGGCCAATTACATGGCGGCCGCCCAGACAGATACAACCGCTTTCATTTATTGCCCAAACGGCTTGTATGTGGATGCTGCGATGGGTTATATTGAGGGCGAGGAAGCCATTGTTGCCTGGTATTGTCCCCGGGAAGGCCGGGTCGTCCGGAAGGAACGGGCCGGGAATGCCGGAATCCAACGTTTCACCGCCCCGACGAGCGGCAGAGGCTGTGATTGGGTGCTGATTATGGAGGGGGCTGAAGCATGTACAAGGTCATGATCGTCGAGGACGAAATGCTGGTTCGCATTGGATTGAAGAACTCGGTGGAATGGGGCAAATTCGGGATGGAAGTAGCAGCCGATTTTTCGGACGGACTTGCGGCATGGGAGTACTATGAACGGGAGAAGCCCGACGTGGTCATTACCGACATCTGCATGCCCAAAATGGACGGGATGGAGCTGATCGCAAATATCCGCAAGGCCGAGAAGCATACCCGGATTGTAGTGCTGTCCTGCCTGGAAGAATTTGAGCTTGCCCGCAAAGCGCTGGCTCTGGACGTGTCCAGCTATATTTTGAAGCTGACAATGACGGAACAGGAGATTGAGGAAGTGCTGTACGGCATCCGGGACGAGCTGGAGAGCCAGGAGCGCAGCGCGGCGGCCCGGACGGATTCGGGAATGTCCGCTTCAAGTCTGGACCTGGTGAAAGAGAAGATGTTTAAGGATTTTCTGTTTTACAACATTTTTTCCGCTGAGGAATTCAGCCGGTTCGCCGCCCAAAGCGGTTTGCGGCTGACGCCGGTCCGTCTGGTTGCCTGCGTAATGGAGGTGGACCGGTACACGCAGCTGAAGGAACGGTTCAGGGACGACTACGGCCATCTGGTCAAAATGTCGCTGCTCAACATCCTGGACGAAATCATGTCCGTCCACAAGCGCGGTGAAGTGATCCAGATCAACGAGCGGCAGTATGCGCTCATCCTTCATTTCGGCGATTTTCTGTCCGAACAGAGTATCGTCCAGGAGACCGGGCGCATTCTCGGCGGCATCCAGGATGCGATCCACCTGTATTTCAACAGCTCGGTTTCATTCGGGGTCAGCGGCATCCGCGGCGGGTACGATGCACTGCCGAAGCTGTACGCCGAAGCACAGCGGGCGCTGGAGCGTAAATTCCTGACCGGCCCCGGCCAGCAGCACCGCGGCGACCAGCCGGCCGATAACGCTGGCGTCCAGTCGCGGATTGCGGCGCTGCGGGAATGCGAATTACTGCGGAAGCTGCTTTCGCCGGGCAAGCAGGCCGAGCTGGATGCCCTGTTGGACGGACTGGAACGCGTGATTACAGGAGACCGCAAAACGCTGGAAGTCCGGATTTTTCACTGCATGCAGTGGATTAATGCCCAGCTGTACCATGGGGGCGAAAACGAACGGCTGCTGGGAGCAGCCGAACAGCTGGAGCGCTGCGATACGCTTCCCGATATGCTGGACCAGCTGATCGGACATGCCGAGCAGTCCGCGGGCGAAATTAGCAACCGCTTACACCGGAGCGATGAAATTACCCGGGCGATTCAATATATTAAATTGCACTACACGGAAAATATCAGCCTGCAGATGGTCGCGGATTATGTGGGACTGAGCTTCAGTTATCTCAGCAACCTGTTCCGCAAGGAACTGAATATCTCCTATATTGATTACTTGAACCGTTACCGGATCGAAAGGGCCAAGGAGCTGCTGACCGAAACGCAGCTGAAATCGGCCGATATCGCTGTGCGGGTCGGATTTTCCCCGGAATATACCTATTTCAGCAAAGTATTCAAAAAAATCACGGGACGCAACCCGAACGAATACCGCAGGCAGAAATGGAACGAGCTGAAGAGGAAAGCATGAGGCGGCGCTTCGGATTCCATCAGCTCCGGACCCAACTGATCGTTTACATTATGATCATCAGCCTCGCCGTTCTGGCCGGGGCTTCTTATTTTATATTTTCCTTTATGCAGAACATGATCAAGGATCAGAACGAACGGCTGCTCTTTCAGCAGTTTCAGCAGCTGGACCATAACATCAGCAGCTTGTTCAGCGAAATCGGCCGGCTGTCGCTGATGTTTTTGCGGGACGATCATATTCAGCGGCTGCTCTACCGGATCTCCGAGAAGACCGAAGTGGAATTTCTGGAGTCCAAAAACGATGTCCAGAAAGTGATCGACGACTTTATCGTCAATTACAGCTATGTGGATTCCATCTATATCACCGCGGACAACCTTGGGGCCGTAGGCGGCAGCACCGACCGGACGCTCGTGTATTCCAAAGAGGAGTGGGAGCAGAGCTTTTTCACCTCGGAGCCGTTTCGGAGGACGCTGGAGCGGTATCCCGAGCTGATCATTTATTCCGGATTTAAAAAATCGTTTTTTAACCCTTATCTGACCGGAAACTACGACGGCCATCTGGTCAGTCTGATGCGCGGCACCAAAGCCATCTATGATCCAAATACCAGCGCCACGCTCATTTTTAATATCGACGAACGTTATCTCGCTTCCGTTTACGCCACTGCGCTGAACAAAGAAGAAGGGGACATGTACATCGTCGATGAAACCGGGCGGGTCGTCTCGGCAAGCGGCCCGGAGCGTGTCGGCTCGCGCAGCTCGTTTGTTCCGCCGCAGGAAGAGGAAGCCGTCTATGGGAGTTATTACGACCGTTCGGCAGACCGGAATGTGCAAATCGTATATTACAGGCTGCATGAAGCCGGATGGTATCTGCTGAAGGAAATTCCGCTCAGCCAGTACTCGGACCAGATTTATGCGGTGCAGCGGATGCTTGTTGCGGTGTTTTTGCTGAGCGTGCTCGTTATCTTTATCGTTTCTTATTTCTGGCTGCGCAAAATCATCAAGCCGCTGCATCTGCTGTCGCTGAAGCTGAAGGACATGAGCCGGGGCGAGCTCGGCGTAACGGTGGAGCATATCCCTAACAATGAGCTGGGCACGGTCATCCGCCGCTTTAACGAAATGTCGCTCAGCATGGTCGACTTGGTGGACAAGAACAACGAGATTCAGGAAAAAAAGAGAGAGCTGGAGATCGAGGCGCTGCAGTATCAGATCAACCCCCATTTTCTGTACAACACGCTGAATATGGTGCGCTGGATGGCCGTGATCGTCAAAGCGGACAACATCGTTCAGACGATCGTGGCGCTGGGCAACATTTTGCGTCCGGTCTTCTCCAGTAAAGACCCGATGTGTTCGCTGCGGGACGAGCTGTCCTATCTGGAAAATTACATCAAAATCATCAACATGCGGTTCAACAACGGCATCCGGTTCGAGATTGACGTCGGGGAGGATGCGCTGGACTGCCGGGTTCCGAGATTCATTCTCCAGCCGCTTGTGGAAAATTCCATCGCCTCCGGACGCCGCAAGGAAGCGTTTGATATCCACATCGGAATTCATGCTGCTGTACATGAAGGACAGCTGCGGTTAAGCGTAACCGACACGGGCCAAGGACTGCAGCCGGAAAGGCTGGAGGAGCTGAACCGGAAGCTCCAGCTCGGCGAAGCGCCGGAATCAACGGGCGGCAGCGGCGTTGGGCTGAACAACGTGAACAAGCGGATTCATTTGTATTTCGGGCCGGGCTACGGCATCCGGTTTGCGCCAAAAGAGACAGGGGCCGAGGTGGAGGTCACGCTGCCTGCGGTCCGCGAGTAATCACAGCCTTCAAGCCTACAGCCGAACCGGCACGTTGCTTGAAGGCTTTTTTCGTCCGGAAAGAAGTCCGGAAGAAAATTTTCTTCAATCTTACCGCAAAATCATTCAAGTCCGCCGGATGCCGGTCCGCCGTTTTTTTCAAGTGAATCCGAAGATCCTTCATTCAGCGGCCGATTCGTAAGCGCTATCATAAATACAGGAAGACAGAGACCAGAAACCGCGAAAAGGAGAACCGTTATGGAGTACACGTATACCGCCAAACGTCTGAAGACGGTGAAAAAAACCAAGCTGTACCGGAAAGACGGCGTTCATCTGCTCCTGCTGGCGCTGCCGTTTGTCGTATTTACGTTCGCTTTCAGCTATGTGCCGCTGTTCGGCTGGATTTACGCCTTTTTCGATTACAAGCCGGGCATTCCGCTGTCGCAATCAGCCTTCCTGGGGCTTGAGAATTTCCGCGGCATGTTCGATGATCCCCGGATGGGACCGGTGCTCGTCAATACGCTGGCGCTTAGTCTCTTGTCCATCGCGACCGCGCCGATTCCAATGCTGCTGGCCGTCATGATCTCGGAGGTCCGCTCCGGCTGGTTTAAACGGCTGGTTCAGACCGTGTCGACGCTGCCCAACTACATCAGCTGGATAATCGTTTTTTCGCTGGCGTTCAGCATGTTCAGCACCGAAGGAGCAGTCAACTCGATTATGATCAAAACCGGGATTGGCAGTCCGCCGGTTGATGTGCTGGGCAACTATGACCGGGTGTGGACCGTGCAGACGCTGCTGCTGCTGTGGAAATCGGTCGGCTGGAGCGCCATTATCTATCTGGCGGCAATCGTCAGCATCGACAGCGAGCAGTATGACGCGGCTAAGGTGGATGGAGCCGGCCGCCTCCGTTCCATTTGGCACATTACCATACCGAGCATTATGCCTACGTTTATTGTGCTGCTGCTGCTGTCGGTCAGCAACCTGATGTCGGCAGGGTTCGAGCAGTACCTGGTCTTCAGCAACGTGATGATCGCCGACCGGATTGAGGTGCTGGACCTGTACGTATACCGGCTGGGTCTGGTTACCGGGGATTATTCCTACTCGACGGCCGTTGGTATTTTCAAAACCGTGATCAGCGTGTTCCTGCTCTTCAGCGTCAACTTCCTGTCCAGGAAGTTCCGGGGCCAGGGCATTGTATAAACCGGGAAAGGAGACTGGACTATGAGCACATATGCCGGGGCGCGGGATCACCGCCGCTCCAAACGAATCGACTGGAAAGACCTGGCGTTCAGCGCCGTCAACTATCTGCTGCTGACCGTGCTGGTGATCGTAACGATTTACCCGTTTTACTACATTTTCATCTATTCCATCAGCGACCCGATCGAGGTGCAAAAAGGCGTGTATCTGTGGCCCGCAGGTTTTTCGCTGGAAGCCTACCAGGCGACCATACAGCTTCCGGGCATCGCCGATTCCGCGATTGTTACGGTCTCGCGTACCGTTTTGGGAACGCTGATCACGGTGTTCAGCTGTTCGTTTTTCGCCTATCTGATCACCAAAGAGGAAATGCCGTTCCGTAAATTCATTTACCGCTTTGTTCTGATCACCATGTATTTTAACGCAGGTTTTATCCCTTGGTATTTGACGATGAAAACGTACGGCCTGCAAAACAATTTTCTGCTCTATATTATTCCCACGGCTATTTCGGGTTTTAATATTATCCTGATCAAGACGTTTATCGAGCAGCTGCCGGCATCGCTTGAGGAATCCGCCAAAATCGACGGGGCCGGTTACTTCAAAATTTACACCCGCATCATTTTCCCGCTGTCCATGCCGATCATCGCGACCATTGCCGTGTTTTCGGCGGTTGGGCAGTGGAACACCTGGTTCGATAATTTTTTTCTGGTGGAGAATCCGAAGCTGCAGACGCTGCAGCTGGTGCTCTATAACTTCCTGAACCAGTCAAGCAACCTGTCGAATATGACGACAGAGCAGCTGTCCCGGGGCGATATGGTGCGGTCGCTAACGCCGCAATCCATCCGCATGACGATCACCATGATCGTGACGCTGCCGATTGTGCTGGTGTATCCGATGCTGCAGCGGTATTTTGTCAAAGGCATCATGATGGGTGCGGTCAAAGGCTAGCCAGACGAGCCGCATTGCGCGGCTTGAGGCGGCTTGCCAGAGCTCAATTTCGGATTATCCGGCCCAGGCGCCGATAATTGATAGATCCATTATCAGGGAGGGGTTAAGGAATGAGGCAGACAAGAAAATCGTTCCACTTTTTGATCGTAATGCTGATGGTCGTCACCCTGGCACTCACGGCTTGCTCCGGCGGCAACGGTTCGGGCAACTCGGCAGCGGGTACGCCGGCGGGTACAGGCAGTCCCAAGGCCGGGGAAGCGACAGCCGGAACGGGAGCGGACAGCGGGGAACCTATAACCCTTCGCCTGCTGATTATGGAGACGGGTTCGAAGTGGAATACGCACAAGGACAGCGAAGTCGTCAAAGCGATTGCCGAAAAAGTCGGGGTTAACATCGAATATGTGGAGGCGGACGAAAACAAATTTAACGTGCTGCTGGCCGGCGGCGATCTCCCGGACATTGTCCGGACGGACGTCAATAAATTCCAGAAGCAGCTGATCGAGGGTAACCTGATCATTCCGATGGACGATTTGCTGACCGAATACGGAAAAGACATCTCCGCCAACATCAATACGGTTGTCGATTACAGCCGGAAGAACTGGAGCAACGGCACCGGCAAGCTGTATTTCCTTCCGCCGCAGGTTCAGTCGAAGCCGGGCACCAGCATTTCACCGATTACGATCGGGCCGACGATCCGCTGGGACTGGTATAAAGAGATCGGCGCGCCGGAAATCAACACCATGGACGATCTGCTTGACGTAGTCGCTCAAATTGTCGAAAAGCATCCGACGACGGATGACGGCAAAAAAGTGTATGGCGTCTCCATGTGGCAGGATTGGGGGCTGTGGCCGTATGTGATTCCGCCGCTGACGTTCACCAAGCTTAGCGCAGCATCCAGCGATTTAACGGCTGCTGCGGTCGGCGGACATGAATTCATCAGCACGCTGACGGACGAAAGCTCCAATTTCTGGGTAGCCATGGATTACTACAACAAAGCGCACCGCAGAGGACTGCTGGACCCCGATTCGCTGACGATGAAAAATAATGACTACATGGCCAAGGCCACAGCGGGCCAAATTGTGGTCGGTCCCGCAACCTGGGCGATGGGCGATTTCAATTCGCAGCACGCGGGCGACGGCAAAGGGTATCTTGTAGTGCCCGCCGGCAAGCTGGCGTGGACGGGAGCCGTGAATCCGATCGGCTGGCAGGATAAGGCTTACGCGATTTCCAAGAGCTCCAAGCATCCCGAAAAAGCGATGCAGTTCCTGAACTATATTTTCTCTTATGAAGGTGCAAGAACGATGTACAACGGTGTGGAAGGCAAGCACTGGAACATGGTGGACGGCAAACCGGTATTGACGGAAGAGACGCTGGCGCTGAAAGCTGCGGGCGGGGCGCCGTTTGAAGCGACAGGCATGTCGCTCGACCGGAATATCATTGGTTTGGGCGGTGACATGATCAACCCGAACGACAAGCAGCCGGTGGATCTGTTTACGTCGGAAGAAGCGCTGGCGAAGGCAGCTACGCCGCTTGAAAAAGATTTTGCGGAATTCTACGGCGCGTCGTATTCGGGTCAGGTGTTCCAGAAGCAGATTGAAGCAGGCAAACTGGACACCTTCACCACCTGGATGAACGGCATGTCCGACGAGGAGATCATCAAGCGCAACACCGTGCCTGGCGTAACGCTGCCGGAAGACCGCAAGAAGCAGGAGGCCGAGTTGAAGGAGCTGGCGGCCCGCGAAGCGGCCAAGATTATCCTTTCCAAGGACGAAGCGGCTTTTGCCAAAAACAAACAAATTGCGCTGGAAGCCTTCAAAAAAGCCGGTGCGGAGGAATTCACCGAGTTCTACAACCAGGAAGTCACGCGGATTAGACAGGAGCATGGGCTGTAAGGAGTATTGCAGGTAGAGCGGACAGTCAGGAAGGCGGCTGTAAGGAGTATGACAGGGGCTGGCCCAAAAGGCATGCAAATGACTTGTGGACCACCCCTTTTTTTTCAGGGTTGCATTGGCAGGGTGCCCGGGTTTAACGTACCTAGTTTGGCGGTTGCCGATTGACCGCCTGAATAATCAATGAAGTTTATGCAGGCACCAGTAAGTGCAGAGAGGACGGATAGATGATGACTCGGCCGGCACATAGTCGGGAGCAGGACGCCGCGGAACAGAAGAACCTTAAGAACCTAGAATGGGAACAGAACGCTGAACACGGACAGAACTTTCCGGAACAGAACTCAGAAGGCGGACAGTACCCTCCGGAACAGGAACATAACTCAGAACGGAAACAGAACTATCCGGAACATGGTCCTTCGGACTGCAAAAGTACACAGCACATGAATATGAACCGCTCCCAACAAAACTGCAGGAAGCCCCGGGTGCTGATTTTTTATGATAAAAAGTTTCCGACGTCGGCGGACATGGATGCGGATGTAGGAACGCTCGGGCGGATTGGCGACGTTGTGGATGCGGATGGCCTGGCGGAAGCTCTACGCTCCGGTGTATACGATGTGCTGGCGGCGCTGCACATGCCGTATTTTCCCAAAGTGGCTTGGCTGCCGCTGTTGGAACATTTGCGCGGCGGCAAAGGGCTGGTATCCGTCGGCGGTGCCCCGTTCAAGCGTCCGGCTGTCCGGGCGGAAAATGGCTGCTGGCGCGCCGAGCTGCCCCAAGTTGCTTACCATCGGACGATTCATATCCATGAGGCGCTCCCCGTCGACGGCAGCCCGGTCACCGGACACCGTGCCAGTGAAGAAGTGACGCTGTTCGAGGGATACGAGGATCTGTTCGCTCCAGCGGATACCTGGAACCTTGTTCCCCACGTTACCCGTGCAAGCGATCACCCAGGGGAAAACGGGTCGGCCGGGCCGATGGACACACGAATTTACGCGCTGTTAAAGGGCGTATCGCCAGACGGAAGGGAGACAGCCGCGCCTGCGGTGCTGTGGGAGCATGACGGCGGTGATTACCAAGGAGGCCGGTGGATCTTTGTCAGCCGGCCGCCGGGGGAACTCCTCCGCTCTGCCCGGGGACTGGAGCTGTTCCAACACCTTGCCGGATTCTGCGCGCAGGGTGTCACCCGGCTGTGGGTGAAGCCAAACTATGCCGCCTACGAGCCGGGTGAACAGGCGATGCTGACGCTGCAGGCGCAGCGGCTGGCCGCATACCCCGCTCCGCAGCCGCAGGAAAAATGGACGTTCACCCTTACACTTCGGGATGCGCAGGAACGTGCCGTCTGGGCTGGAGAAGCAGAGCTTGCGGAGTCCCCGGAACTCCAGCTGCATCGTCTGATTATTCCGGTGCCGATTGAGCCGGGACTGTACACGTTAACCTGTCAGGCCGAATCCCGAAGCGGGGAGGCAAGACTACTTGTGCAGGGCTTCTGGGGGATGGACCGTCCGCTGCTGTGCGAAGGAAGTCCTGTCGCGGCGGGCCGTGATTATTTTGTAAAAGACGGACGTCCGCTGCCTGTAGTGGGCATGACCTATATGACCTCCGATGTGGCGCGCAAATTTCTGTTTCTCCCGAACGCGTCGCTGTGGGACCGGGATATGGCCCGCATGCGCCGCGCGGGTATTAACTGGATCCGGACCGGGATCTGGACTGCTTACCGCGGCATCATGCAGGTGGACGGCCACGCATCCGAGGAAGTGCTGCGGGCAGTCGATGCGTTCATGCTGACAGCGAAGCGCCATGGTCTGCAGGTGACTTTTACGTTTTTTTCTTTTACACCAGAGTTGTGGGAAGGCGTCAATCCTTACCTCGATCCGCGCAGCCGGGAAGCGCAAAAACGGTTTATCCGGTCCATCGTCTCCCGCCATCGGGATTCCACCCATGTGGACTGGGACCTGATAAATGAGCCGTCTATGTTTGATCCGGAGCGGATTTTCTCTGACGGGCCGCGTTCGGCTGGAGACCGGTATGAGCGGGAAGCGTTCCGGATATGGCTTGAAGAGCGTCATGGGACAGCTGAATGCTGGCAGGAGCGCTGGGGAATGACGCCGGAACAGCTGCCCGGTTTCAGCGAAGCCGGTCTGCCGAGTCCGGATGACATTAATTTTGATATCCATGACATGAAAAAAGGAAAGCAGGGCACGCACTGGCTGGATTATGTGCTGTTTTCTATGGAAATGCATAACCGGTGGGCCGCGGAACTGCGCGAAACGATCAAGGACCTGTGTCCCGGTCATTTAGTGACCGTAGGCCAGGATGAGGGGCTGGGCGCCAAACGGCCTTCGCCGCTGTTTTATGAACAAGCGGTCGATTACACCACGGTACATACCTGGTGGCTGAACGATCATTTAATTTGGGATGGTGTTTTTGCGAAAACTCCTGCCAAACCGAATTTGATCCAGGAAACCGGCATCATGTACCTGGAGAATGCAGACGGGCGAGCTAAAAGGTCGGAAAACGAGCTTCGGGCGCTGCTGGAGCGGAAATATGCGTATGCCTTTGCGACCGGCGGGGCGGGAGCGATTCATTGGATCTGGAATACCAATTTTTATATGAACAATGCCAATGAGTCGCATATCGGCGCACTCCGTGCGGACGGGACGGAAAAGCCGGAAGCGGAAGTGTCTTATGCCTTCGGATCGTTTATGGAAAAAATCCGCGATCTGTTTGAAGGGCGGAAGCTGGAGGATATAGCCGTCGTCTACCCGTACTCGAATGATTTTTCCAACCGCAGTATGGCTTTTGATGCAACAACAAGGGCCTCGCGGGTGCTGTCTTACGGCCTGAAGCTGCCGTTCCGGGCGGCCGGGGAGTACAACGTCGGGGCGCTGGAATCCGCACCTCCCAAGCTGCTGATTTTGCCGAGCGCCCATAACTTTGATGACGAGGCGTTTGATGAACTGCTTAGGTTTGTGCAGACCTATGGAACAACGCTGCTCGTTACCGGGCCGCTGACGCTGAATGCCTACTGGCAGCCCTCCTCCCGGCTTAAGGGAGTTGTGCAGACGGCTGAGCCGGCGAATGTCCGGCGGGAAGAAACGCTGTGGATTGGCGGGGAGCAGCTCCCGGTTTCATTCGGCGGGTCCAGGATCGCCCAGGTTCTGAAGCAGGGGGCTGCGGGAGGCGGACCGGACCGCCTGATGGAGTTTGCGCTCGGAGCCGGGCGGCTGCTTTGGTGTCCGCTTCCCGTGGAGCTGAGCGACCGGCCGGACACGGTGGCGAAGCTGTATGCCTATGCGGCGGAGCGGGCGGGCTGCGAAAGCGGATTGAAGTGGAAGCGCGGCGGAGAGCTGCCCGGTATATACGGGCGGCGCTTGTCCTACGCTGCGGGTTCTCTCTGTATCTTTGTGTCCGAAATGTCGGAGGACGCGGAGATCGAAGCGGCCGACCCGGATAGCGGCGCGGAATACAGTTTCCGGATTTCCGCCGAGACGGCTGTGTTGTTCGCTGCGGACCGCACCGGCCGCATAACGGCCGTGTACCGGCCAGAGGAGCAGGAGATCCGGGCTGTTTTGCCTGGCGGTTTGGAGGAAAGGGCGCGGCAACGGTAGCGGGGAATGTAATTATCTGACGAAAAAGCAGATGGTGTGCTCCAGCCGAGCGCGGCAAAGGAGGGAGAGCATGACGGAAAAAGCGGACAACGCAATCCGTACAGAGGAACCGCAGGAGCAAACGGGACAGGGGATATGGAAAGCACACTGGATATGGGGAGACGGCGAAGCTTTGCCCCGGAATGAATGGCGCTGTTTTTTGAAAAAGATGGAGCTGCCCGACTGGCCGGGCGGCGAAGCCGAACTTTCCATTACAGCAGACGCCAGATATGTGTTGTATCTGAACGGCGTCCTGGTGGGCAGGGGACCCGGCCGCAGCTGGCCGTTCGAGCAGTGTTACGAGGTGTATGAGGTTGGCCATCTGCTTCAGCAGGGCGTCAATACGATCGCCGTCCTGGTCATCAGCTTCGGCGTCGCTACCTTCGCCTATATCCCGGGCAGAGGCGGGCTGCTCGCGCAGCTGGAAGCAGTACAGCCTAACGCCGGTGCCGGTATTCCGGAGAGCCGGCATACGCAGTGCACCGCGGAGTACGCGGAGTCGCTGGATGCCCCGGAGTCCCCGGATGTCTCAGAGTGCTCGGAGTCCCTGGAGTCTCCGGAGTCCCTGGATGTATCGGAGTCTCCGGATACCCTGGATACCCTGGATACCCTCAAGTCCCCGGATGCCCCAAGTGTCCCCGCTGTCAGTGACCCAGCGGGTTCACAGGCGGCTCCGGATGAAATGCAGCCGGCGGTCACGGACCGAAAGCTGCTGGCTGCGACGGATGGAAGCTGGCTGACCGCGGTTCATGCGGGTTACGCCAGGCAGGCTCCACGTATGTCGTGCCAGCTCGGCTACGCCGAACAGGTGGACGGACGGCGATGGGACACCGGCTGGATGCTGGGGCAGCAGGTCCGGACTGCGGGCCGCGGCGGAGCAGAATGGCAGCCTGCACGCATGATCGGCCGCCCAGGAGTTGCGCCGTGGACGACGCTTAGACGAAGCGGCATCCCCCAACTGACGGAGGAAACGGTTTGGCCTTCGCGTGTCGAGTCGCTGCGCACCGTTATCCCGCCGGCGATTACCGGCTTCCTGGACGTAAGGGGGGCGATGGACCCGGCTATCCGGGAGCATGCGAACCCCGTTTCGTTTGCCGCGGCGGCGGCAACCCTTATTCAAGCGCCCGCCGAAACAACGGCGGTGCTCCGCTTCGTCAGTCCTTTTCCCGCCTTGCGGGGAATCGTTCTGAACGGGATCCGGTACCCCGCCAAAGAAATGGCGGGAGAAGCTCCGGTCAAAGAGCAGCGGCTCCAGCTTAAGCAAGGGGATAACTTCCTGCTGCTGGAGCTGGCGGGAACCGATCATGGCGGAGGCCTGCATTACGCTTTGGATTGTGCCGAGCCGCTGGTTTTTGTTTCGCCGCTGCCCGGAGAGGGAGAGGAGCAGCGCTGCCCTTATGCGCTGATCGGCCCGTTTTTTGTCCGGGAGCGGATTGACCATCAGCCGGATGGCGGTTCGTTTTCCGCCTACGAGGGGTTTGGCGGTTCCAAAGCGTTGGACGCAGGCGCTTTTCCGGATTACGCGGGCTATGTGCGGTGCCTGAGCGCTGCTTCAATTTCCGGGCTGCTGTCCGCCGGCACGCCGGTTCAACCTTTTCTCACCGACTGTTATGCGCCTGTATCCGTATTTGCGGCATGCGTGAGCGCAGCCCCCGGCTCCAGGCTGCCGGTACCGCCGAAGCTGCAGCAAGCAGTAGCCGCAAACGCGGTGCCGGGAATCGTGCCCGTGTTTGCTGACGGAGATACTGAGCTGATTATAGATTTTGGCAAAGAACGGTCGGGTTACCTGCGCTTTGAAGTCCATGCGCCGGAAGGCGCGGTGATTGACGCCTACGGATTTGAGCATCTGGAAAACGGGATCCGGCAGGATACGTTTGGGCTGGACAATACGCTCCGCTACATTTGCCGGGAGGGCAGACAAACCTACGTCTCCCTGGTCCGCCGCGGTTTTCGTTATTTGATGCTGACGGTTCGGGGGGCCTCGCGCCCGCTTAGACTGTACGGAGTACAGGTGCTGCAAAGCCACTATCCGGTGGCGGAGACCGGTTCGTTCCGGTCATCGGATTCGCTGCTGAATGAAATCTGGGAAATCAGCAGGCATACGACTCGTCTGTGCATGGAGGATACATTTGTCGATTGTCCCGCTTATGAGCAGGTGTTCTGGGTCGGCGACAGCCGCAACGAAGCGCTTGTTTGTTATTATTTGTTCGGCGCGGAGGAATTGGTGGAACGCTGCCTGAGACTGGTCCCGGGCTCCGCGGCGTTAACGCCGCTGTATGCGGATCAGGTGCCAAGCGGGTGGAACAGCGTCATCCCGAACTGGACGTTTTTCTGGGTCACTGCCTGTCTCGAATATGTGCGCCGGACCGGAAATTGGGAGTTTGCAAAAGACCTATGGCCCCAGGTGAAGCTGACGCTTGATCATTACCTGCGTCATATCGACGAGCGCGGGCTGCTGCATATCCACAGCTGGAATCTGCTCGACTGGGCGCCGCTCGACCAGCCGAATGACGGTGTCGTCACGCATCAGAATGCCGTGTTGGTCCGATCGTTATCCGACGCCGCAGAGCTGGCGGAACGGGCCGGAAAGCAGGAGGAGGCCGGGATTTACCGCAGCCAGTCGAAACGGCTGGCGGAGAACATCAACCTCCATCTTTGGAGTGAACAACACCATGCTTATATCGACTGTATTCATGCGGACGGCCGCCGGTCGGAAACGATCAGTATGCAGACGCAGGTGATGGCCCTGCTTTGCGGGGTGGCCGAGGGCGGACGAAAAGCCGCCATCCGGGGATACTTGACGAATCCACTGGCGGAATTTGTCGGAATTGGGAGCCCGTTTATGTCTTTCTTTTATTATGAAGCGCTGGCCGGAATGGGAGAATACAGGCTTATGCTGGAGGATATGCGGCGGAATTATGGAGCCATGCTGCGCCATGGGGCAACTGCCTGCTGGGAAATGTATCCCATGTACGGTGAAAACCGGCCGAACCCGAAACTTCTTACCCGCAGCCACTGTCACGCCTGGTCCGCTGCTCCCGGTTATTCGCTTGGCGCATGGGTGCTGGGCATCCGCCCGCTCAGTGACGGGTGGACAGCTGTGCGCGTCGCTCCCCAGCCCGGGGACCTGCGCTGGGCGAGAGGTTCGGTGCCTCTGCCGTCCGGGGGGAACATTGATGCGGCTTGGGAAATTACCGGTGATTCGTCCGACCCTGTGTTTCGGTTGGAGGTCCGTGCGCCAGAGACCGTCCAGATTGAGCTGGCGGCCCCGGAAGGCTATCGTGCTGAACTTATTCTTTTGCCGTGGGAGTAGCGGTGCACAGGAGATTTATTCATCAGATGCCAAATATCCGCAGCATACAGAACAAGGAGGGTTTCTATGGCAAAAATCGGCTGGAGCTCTAACGCGGAAGGCGTCAACTATCTAGATGAGATTCAGGATGAAGCCTATGAACGTTCCTCGCTGCATGGGGACGCATGGGTAGAGACGGAAGCACAGAGGCCTGTCAGGGAGGTCTCTGCTGAACAGGTTATTTCATATAACAACGAATATATTTGCTTAGATCAAAGCGATACTCTTTTCTTATCGGGTGTCTGGAAAATGAAAGGCTGCCCCCCTTCGGATCCCGGCGATCCGCCGCCGGCTACCGGGTGGTTCGGCCGCAAGGCCTCCGCAAGTCCGGGGATGGAAGGCCGATGGTATGCCGAGGGAACCGACCGCAGCGGATGGGATGAAGTCCGGGTGCCGACCACGGTGCAGCATGCGCTTGTCCAGCTTGGGCGGCTTCCCGATCCCTATTGGGATACCAATACACTGGATGAACTGGAGCTTTTCGGCGCACCTCAGGAGACACCCGTCTGGTTTCGCAGAACCCGGGCAGAGTGTCAGGAATGGTGGTTCGCCACGGCATTTACGCTGCCCGGCCGCTGGCAGGGCCGGAAGCTGACGCTGCGCTTCGGCGGAATCGATTATGCCGCTACCGTATTTGTAAACGGCTGCTCACTCGGTCACCATGCCGGGATGTTCGGCGGACCCGATCTCGACATCAGCGGACTTGCGAAATACGGCCAGCCCAATGAACTGGTAGTACGGCTGGACCCGGCTCCGCAGTCCTGGAACGGGATACTGAAAGGCAGTCCAGGCTTCGGCTGGCATTACGGGCATCTCATTTCGCTGGGTATCTGGAGAGAGGTATGGATTGAAGCCGAGCCTGATCTAAAGGCAGCCGATCCTTATGTAGTTACCCGGTCTATTTCGCCGGACGAAGCGCTGCTTCAGATTGAATATTCGGTGGTCAGTCTGCTGCCGGACCCCGTGCGGGTCAGCGTGGAAGGTGAAATCCGCTTAATGGCTCCACCGGCATCGGCATCGGTATCGGCATCTCCAGGGAATGGGGAATTCGCTGAGGACAGCCATCCGCTCCGATTCAGGTGCAGCGCCGAGGCCTCTTACGGGGCCAACCGGTTTCGGACTGAAGTAACTGTACCGAACCCCGCGCTCTGGTGGCCCGCCGGTTATGGCGGACAGCCGCTGTATGAGCTGGTTTTGACCCTTTTGTCTGGGCAGTCCGAACAGGAAGGCGGGGTTAGTACGGTATTCGGTATCCGCACGCTGGAGATGCGGCCTGCAGCCGAAGCGCGGCCGGAGACGGATTACCGCTGGCAGTTTGTCGTCAACGGTGTCCCCCTGTTCATCAAAGGGGCCAACTGGTGCTGGCCCGATCCGATGCTGCAGCAGGACCCTGCGCTGTATGAACGGATGCTGGAACTCGCCCGCCGGGGAAATGTGCAGATGCTGCGCGCCTGGGGCGGCGGCCTGATCGAAGGCCAGGAATTTTATCGGCTGTGTGATGCCAAAGGAATTATGGTCTATCAGGAATTCCCGCTCTGCTGGGGGCCACCCGATGCCCCTTACACGGATCTTGGCGTACTGGACCGGCAGGTGAGCCGTACGGTTAAACAGCTCCGCAACCACCCCTCGCTTGTCATGTGGGGCGGCGGTAACGAAAACGGAGAGCACGGGGGGGCCGATGAAGGCTTGTTTCTGGTTGGCCGCCGCTGCCGCGGCCTGGATCCTTCCCGGCCGTTCCACCGGACCGATCCGTGGGGCGGGAGCGTTCATAACTGGAATGTCTACCACGGAGGCGAGCCGCTGGACGCGGCGGTGCTCGCCATGCCGTCCGTGTTTTACGGAGAATACGGGATTCCAAGCATGCCCGGAACGTCCAGCATCAGGCGTTTCTTGCCTGAAAAGGCGTTGTCCGACTATCCGCCGTCCGAGACGAGCCGGGGATGGCTGTCGCATTTCCACCAGTTCGGGCTAAAGGACATTATCAAAGTGATGCGTTACGGCGCTTATGGGCCGATCCGTTCCTGGGAGGATTACATTCTGTATTCCCAGATTGCGCAAGGAGAGGCGATCCGGCTTGTCGCCGACCGGCAGCGGGCCGGGACGGGAAGCGAGAGGACAGGGTTCTGGTACTACAAGTTTACGGACCTGTTCCCCGGCCACTCTTGGGCGGTAGTCGATTTTTACGGGACGCCGAAGCTGTCTTATTATTTGGCGGCGCAGGCTTGTAAGTCGGATTATGCGTTTGCCTTGTTTGAACGCGCGGACAGCTGGAAAACGGGGGAGCACTTTTCCGCCGATTTGATGGCCGTCAGCGATACCCGGGAGGGACTGTCCGGGGGATCGCTGGATGCCGCATTGTACGGCGCTGACTTAAAAAAACTGTGGTCCAAAACATACGAAGGCCTGGAACTGCCGGGAGGGCAGGCCCTACTGGTGGACCGTGTTACACAGCAGCTTCCGCCGGGAACGTCGGACCGGCCTTTTGTGCTGGCGACAGCTCTCCGTGCGAGGGACGGCCGGCTGTTATCCGAACAATGGTATGCGTTTAACGCCCGTGCCAAGACGCCGGAGCTGTTGGAGTTCGAGCGCAGCCATAGGCAGGAAGCCAACGAGTACACCGGAGACGAAGCGGCCAAGGCGTTTCAGCTGTATGCCGGTCTCCCGGGGGCCCCGCTGCGCGCCCTGCCGCAGGCTGAACTGGAATGCACGCTGGAAGTCCGGGGGCAAACAGGGACGCTGCTTGTCCGGAACACGGGCGAGGTGCCGGCACTTTTTGTCACCATTAAAGGGTTTCCCGAAGATTGGGGCAGTTATCTGGACGATAACGGCTTTGGACTCCGCCCGGGAGATGAAAAGGAAATCAGCTGGGAATCCGCCAACAAGACCGGCTGGCTTAGCTGTCTTGAAGTCAGTGCGTGGAATGCCGCATCCGTACAGCCTGCCGTAAGCGGCGGCAACCGCAGCATCGGACCGGACTGTGTAAATTGAGGCATGGAGCCGGAACGCGGGGAACCGCAGACAAAGGAGGGAAAATATCGTGTCGATGGACTTGGCAATTCATCCCGAAGAATGGAACGCATGCTGGATCACCCGGGAACCGCCAGGGATTTGGGACCGGCCGGAGCTGACCGCCGAGGTCCAGCTCACACTTGAGCAGGGTGCCGCCGGACTGTTGTTTGCCTATACGGGGGCGGACCGGCACTGCGGCTGCATGCTGGATGCGGAGGAACGGAGTGTCATATTGTTCCGGGTGGAGCAGGGGGAGCGGCAGGTTGCCGCCCGGGTTTATCTTACGGAACTGGAGCGTCTTCCCGCGGAGCTGCACCTCAGGCTTGTCATCTGTCCGGATGACGTAGAGCTTCAGGTGAACGGCCGGGAAGTGATCCGCAACAGCATGAAGGCCGGGACTGGCAGGATCGGGTTCCTGACAGAGGCGGACGGGACCGCCGTATACCGTGATTTTCGCCTGTCCGGCCCGGACGCGGGAAGAATGCTTGCATCCAGCCGGTTTTACGATCCTGCGGCGCATCCTTTTTCAGCCGGCGAAATCGACGGCTCCGGCAGCGGTCTCCGGCTTACCGGACACACCGTATCTCTGTGCGGATCGCCTGTGCCCGCCGACAGCCCGCTGTTCCGCAGGACTTTTGAGCTCCCGGAAGGCGCCGTCAGCGCGCACCTAAGCGTATATGCGATAGGCTGGTACGAGCTCCGGGTGAACGGGAGCAAAGCCGACGACCGGGTACTGGCACCCGCCAATACACCGTACGGGCGCAGGCTGCTGTATGATAGCTACGAAATAAGCGGCTTGCTCGATAAGGGAACGAATACCCTGGCAGTTTGGCTCGGCAACGGATACGGCCCTAACTACTCGCGCTGGGGCTGGAAATGGAACCGGGATAAAGCGTTTATCCTCCAGCTGGATATCGAACTGACAAGCGGCGAACAAATCCGCGTCGTCTCTGACGAATCATGGAAGACCGGGCCGGGGCCGCTGCTGGCAAACGATATTTACGACGGCGAAGTTTACGATGGCCGGCTTGTTCCGGATGGCTGGGATCAGGCCGGATTTTCGCAAGAAAAGAACTGGCAGCCTGCCGTCTTGGCGGAGCCGCCGGCCGGTAGTCTGGAAGCAAACGGGCAGCCGCCTGTGCGGACATGGACGCCGCTGGAACCGGTTCAGACGATCCGGGTGGACACCCGCACCGAGGTCTACGATTTCGGACAAAACCTAGCCGGCTGGGTGCGCCTCCAGGTGAAAGGCGAACCCGGCAGCCGGATAAGGCTCCGCTATAGCGAGCTGACCGATGCGGAAGGACGGTTGGACTCCTGGACGAACCGGAATGCCCGGGCGGCGGACCTCTATATTTTGCGCGGAGGACAAACGGAAACCTATGAACCGCGTTTTACGTATCACGGCTTTCGCTATGTCGAAGCCGAAGTCACTGGCACGGCGGTGATTGAGGCCATACGGGCGGTGCCGGTGCATGCGGACGTTCCGGAGACAGGAATATTCCGCAGCTCCGATGACCTGCTTGGCCGGATTCAGAGCAACCTTCGCTGGTCGATTCTGAATAATCTGGTCAGCATTCCGACGGACTGCTGCCAGCGCGATGAACGGACCCCGTGTCTGATGGATTCGGCCGTGGTTGAAGAAGCGGCCATTCACAATTTCGGCATGCGCCAGTACTACCGCAAATGGCTGGGGGACATCGAAGACAGCCGGACCAATCCTGACTGGAGCGGGGATCTCGTCACTCTCCCCTGGCATCTGTACTGGTATTACGGGGACGGGGAAGTGCTGCTGAGACACTACGGCGCGATGAAGGATTATGTGGATTTTATAACCGGCAAATGGCCGGACGGTATTGTGACGGAAGGCTTTGGAGACTGGTGCGCGCCGAACAGCGACGGGTGGGAGCATTACTTCCGCGAAGTGGAGATCGTAAACACCTCGCTTTATTACCGCCAGGCAGCAATCCTCTCGCAGGCGGCCGGCGTACTTGGACGGGAAACGGACCGCACGTATTATGCGGAGCTTGCCGATTCGGTCCGGTCTGCTTTTCACAGGCGGTTCGGCCGGGGCGGCGGTTTGTTTGGAAGCGGATCGCAGACGGCTCAGCTGCTGCCGCTTGCTTTTGGCATGGCGGAACCCCATGAGGAGCAGGCCGTTTTTGACAGGCTGCTGGCCGCTATCGGGGCGCTGGGCAACCGGCTGGATACCGGAATATACGGTACGAGATACCTGATGGATGTACTGGCGGATCACGGGCAGATCGATCTTGCCTATGCAATGATAACCCGCAAGGAGTACCCGGGTTTTGGCGATCAGATTGCGAAGGGAGCTACGACACTCTGGGAGCAGTGGAGCGAGAAAGGGGCCATGCATTCACATAATCATGCCATGTTCGGGGGGATCGGAGCCTCTTTTTATACACGAATTGGAGGAATCCGGCCGCTTGAACCCGGTTACCGCCGCTTTCGGATTCAGCCCTGCATCCCGCGGGAACTGGAGTGGGCCGAAGTGTCGATGGATACCATCAGCGGGCGGATAAGGTCCGCTTGGCGCAAGGATGGCGGGCGGCTGGAGCTGAACGTTACTGTCCCGCCGTGTACCGGAGCCGAAATCATCCTTCCCGGGAACCCGCGGCAGAAGGAGAAGGAGGACGCCGGCGTCATCTCAGTTGGACCGGGGGATCACCAATTTGTTGTCTAGCGGAGCAGCCGGGTTGGCTATATTTTCGATTTGAAGGAGCGAAAAGCAGGCTTGTTGACTGAGCGCGGTCACGGGGCCGGACGGTATTTTCCAGGCGCTGGGTGAACAGAACAATGACGGATACGCCGCGCTGGAGTCGTTCGCCGATATGACAGACAACATGAATACCTGGTTATGGCGGAAGCTGGCGCCAAGCGGAGACGCCTTTGGTGAAGGAGGGCATCGCCATTATCCGGGGTAGGATGGGCCGATCCGGGCTCGCCATGCGGGGCCGTCAGTTAATAACCAAGCGTAAGTTAAGCGGTTAACCCCAGTATCATGCCGGAACAACAAAAGAACAAGGAGGAGCATCCGATGAGTGATAGCAGCCAGCGATATCCGGGCGGATTTCCAGTGATCGGCATCCGCCCGATTGTTGACCGCCGCAAGCAGGTCAAAGCGGCGCTTCAGGAAATAACGATGGAGCTTGCCGGCAAGGCGGCGGAGATTTTGACCGCCTCCGTCCGCAATCCCGACGGTTCCCCGGCGCAGGTGGTTGTCTATGACACCTGCATTTCGGGACATCCCGAAGCGGCCCGCTGTGCGGAGGAATTCCGCCGAAAAGGAGTAGGCGTCATCGTCACTGTGGCCAGCGGCTGGTGTTATCCGCTGGAGACGATGGAGACGGACCCGGCGCTGCCGCACGCCGTATGGGGATTTAACGGTACGGAGCGTCCCGGCGCCGTTTACCTGGCAGCCCTGCACGCCGCGCATAACCAGAAAGGGCTGCCGGTCTTCAAAATTTACGGCCGGCATATCCAGGACCAGGATGACCGCGAAGTGCCGGAGGATGTCCGTGATAAACTGGTGCGGTTTGCGCGGGCCGGCCTGGCAGCGGCGCTGCTGCGCGGACGCACCTATCTCTCCATCGGTTCCGTTTCGATGGGAATTGCGGGCTGCCTGGTCGATGAAGCCTTTTACCGCCGGTATCTCGGGATGAAAAACGCTTATGTGGATATGACCGAAGTAGCACGGAGAATCGATAAAGGCATCTACGACCGTGAGGAATTCGGCCGGGCCATGCAGTGGGTTGAGCGTTACTGTATAGAAGGGGAGGACCCGAACCCGGAGCGTGAACGAATCGATCCTGCGCGTAAACAGGAGAACTGGGCGGCATCAGTCAAAATGGCGATGATCGTCCGCGATCTGATGACCGGCAACCTGCAGCTCCGGAAAATGGGGTACGAAGAGGAAGCGTATGGGTACGATGCGATCGCTTCAGGTTTCCAAGGCCAAAGGGAGTGGACGGACCATTATCCGAGTGCGGATTTTCTGGAAGCTGTTTTGTGCAGCTCGTTTGACTGGAACGGAATCCGGGAGCCGTATACGGTAGCCACGGAAAACGACAATCTGAACGCCGTTACCATGCTGTTTAATCACTATTTGTCCCACACAGCCCAGATTTTTGCCGATGTCCGCGCTTTCTGGAGTCCTGAGGCAGTAGAGCGGGTTACCGGCTGGCAGGCCGATGGCGCGGCGGAAGACGGATTCATTCATCTGATCAATTCGGGTCCGGCCGCTCTGGACGGCACCGGGGAGCAGCAGCGGGACGGCAAACCCGTCATGAAGCCCCATTGGGAAATCGAAGAAAACGAGGCTGCGGCGTGTTTGGCAGCGACAAAGTGGCGGCCTACCTATATGGACCAGTTCGCGGGAGGCGGATACTCCACGGATTTCCAGACCCGCGGCAGCATGCCTGTCACGATGTCCAGGCTCAATCTGGTGGAGGGTGTAGGCCCGGTGCTTCAGCTGGCCGAAGGGTATACCATCGAGCTGCCCGAGACGGTCCATGATGCACTGGACCAGCGGACAACGCCTGCCTGGCCGACTACCTGGTTCGTTCCGAACCGGATTCCGGGAGACCCGGTTTTCGGCGAGGCGTATACGGTGATGGAGGCCTGGGGCTCGAATCACTGCGCGGTCAGCTACGGGCATATCGGCGCCGATTTGATTACGCTGGCCAGCATACTGCGTATTCCGGTTAATATGCATAATGTGGAACTGCAGCGGATTTTCCGTCCCAGCGCCTGGGCTGCTTTTGGAACCAAAGATCCGGAGGGTGCGGATTACCGGGCCTGCGCAGCGTATGGACCGCTGTACGGCTAACCGCCGGGACAAGGCTGAGGAGAACTGTCTTACGGCTAACTATCCGCCGTGGAGCCAACGCCCGCCAATAAACGGCTGTTAGGCTAAGTGCCAGGCCAGTGCCATTAATGATGGACCATTGTATAGCTAATTGTCCGGTCTGCGGCGCGCATACACCCGCACCTGCTTTGGGTCGCTAAGCCGCTTCCCAGGCTGTTTGGACTCCAATAAGAACGCTAACCCGCTTCCAGGCTGCTTTTGACTCCCGTAAGGCTCCCGTTTGAATTACCTGCTTATAGCGGACTTTCCTGCAAGAAAGCCCTCCAATCGGGTAATACCATAATAAAGCCTTTTCAGAAAGGGGTAGCCGACCGATGAAACGCAAGCTGCTGGTGACCGGTGCAGCCGGAAGAATTGGAAACACGCTGTTCGAGGGATTGAAAGCGGACGAACGATACGAGGTAATCGGCGCCGATGTGCAAGCGGATGAACAGGCGGGGATCGAGGAGCTGGATATTACGGACGCCGCCCGGCTTGAGGAGCTGACCCGGGGTGTGGATACGGTCCTCCATTTTGCCTGGATCAAGGATGAAGACGATTTTTTGGGCAAGGTGCTTCAGGGCAACGTGGCGGGGGCGTATCATCTGTTTGAAGCCGCTGCCCGCAATGGCGTCCGCCGGGTTGTGTTCGCCAGCTCCAATCATGCGACAGGGTATTATAAGGTAGGAGAAGACATTGACGTGGACGACCCCTACCGGCCTGACAGCTTTTACGGATTAAGCAAATGTTATATTGAGCTGCTGGGACGCCTGTATGCCGACCAAGGGAAGTTGTCCTCAATTAATATCCGGATCGGCAACTTTCCGGAAGACGACCGGCCGCATACGGAGCGAGCCGCCCATATTTGGATTTCGGAGCGGGATATGCTGCAATTGGCCGTTTGCTGTATTGAAGCCCCGGATGAGATGAAGTATCTGAACGTATATGGAACCTCGGCCAATACCGACAATTATTACGATATCGGCTATCTCGAATCCCTGATCGGCTATAAGCCGCTGGATGACGCGGCGGAGCTGCTGGAGCTGGCCAAAGCTAGGGGCGCGAACGTAAAACAGGACGAAACCCGGTACCAGGGCGGACAACAGGAATAACCCGTTATCGAAGACGAAAAACCGTGCGGCTCAACAAAGAGCACACACGGTTTTTTCTTGTGTTTCCGCCGCTTCCACTTCTGATTCAAAAATTAGATCAATTCCAGCTTCTCCAAAATTTTGACGGTGGTCATGGCCGACAGACGAACGGCAGCCTGCAGGTCGCCGGCCGAGTTGCCCGCCGCCTCCAGAGCTTCTTTGTTTTTAGCGAATACGTCCTGGGTTACTTCATCAATCAGCTTATGTATAAGAGCTTTTTCCATGCTGTATCCTCCTTTCCCGCGGGGCGCTATTTCTATTATCGGCAGGGAGGAAGTTTTTGCCTATAAGAACGGATGTTCCAGCCCGAAAATTTCAAATAACGCCCGGAGATAACAACGCAGGAAAGGAGGGAGAACCATGACCAGACAACAATTGGGCGTACACGAAACCCTGGAACTGGACGAGCTGCTTCCCTACAAAACCACCTGACCTACAAAACCACCTGTCTCACCAAAAGCCAATCCATGACAAGCACCTCGCAGGGAAATCGCCTGTGTAGGTGCTTGTTGTGTTATTTACTCAACTTTCACAGCTGGAAAAATGGCTTAGACCCTTCTGGACCTCTATCCAGATAGTAGACACAGATTTTTAGGCAGCTCGGTTAAAGCAAAGTCATTCATACTCCGAGGGGGATAGTAATCAATGGAAGAATGGATGCGCCGGGTGTTGTAGAAGAAGTCAATATACTCGAAAATACTGGGTATTTTGAAGCAGCTCCGCATTGTCCTCCCCTATAACTTTCTTCCGGACACAGGAGACCTAATTTGCTAATTATTCCGTGTTTTGACAAAGTTGCGGACTCAGATGCACCTATTTACGCGGAGAGTCCATAGTTTGTATGTTTTCGGCACGAATAACGGATCTGGAGTCCGTCAGGCATACCAAAGCCCTAGAATTTCAGAAATAACGTCCGCTGGGTCCGCAAAGACCTGCGTATCGCGTGCTGTGGTAATCCGCTGCGGGCGTGGTATGTCACAGGAGAGGATTCGTTCCAA
This sequence comes from Paenibacillus nanchangensis, assembly GCF_046543445.1. NCBI lineage: Bacteria > Bacillati > Bacillota > Bacilli > Caryophanales > Paenibacillaceae > Paenibacillus > Paenibacillus nanchangensis. The sequence continues at coordinate 134,392 of NZ_JBHOFD010000004.1, read as the reverse complement.
AGCCTGAGATCGGCGCAGATACGCCTCGAGATAAATGGGCAAACCGGAGATCCAGGGCTGGAGTTGACTTTGAATTAGGGTGGAGCATTTCTTCCCAACCTGAGTCGCAATTTCGTTCTGCAGTTCTATGAGTTTCACCAAGGCAACTGCCCAGTCTAGGGTTACCTTCATCGCACAGAAAATAAAATAGCACGCCGAGCGTGCGTTCGCCGCGGGCGAAGCGGTATTTTTCTATTTTTTCAAGACGATTCCTTGATTGCGGTTAAATCCGCGCCAGGACCGGAGCTCAGCTGATTTTCGCTCTGCGAAAGCTGTGTTATTTACATAGGCGGCGCAGAGGGGCCTTGTTCGCGCATCAACTGCGGCAGCGTGTTATACACATACAGCGGGGCGGGCGGCAGATGCGGCGCGGGCGCCAGGGGCTGCGGATCAGGCACATATTCGAAGGTGCATCCGTCTGGGGCGATGCCGTGCGCCCATGGGCCTTCTGCGCTGGCTTGACCGCGTGAGAAATTAAAGAGCACATGGGACACCTCCTGCTTTTGACATTCCGGCGGGAAGTTCGAAGGCACGACTACCCCTTCCTTGCATTCCAGTTCCCGGATAGCCGCGATCCACTGGTTCTGGTGCATCGTATCCCGGGCAAGCAGCCAGGACAGCATGTCGCGTACCCCGCGATCGGTTGTCATTTCGTACAGCCGGGCAACCTGAAGTCTGCCCTGCGACTCGGCATTCAGATTGGCCCGGAAGTCGGCAAGCAGGTTCCCGCTTGCAATCGTATATTTCGCATTCCATGGATACCCTTCGCTGTCGGATGGCATGGCTCCCAGACCCGATACGATCATATGCTGCGGATTTGAGCCACCGAGAATGGCCGCGACCATCGGGTCCTTGGCAGCCTCCTCCAGCGTATCCAGCGGCGCGTTATCAAGCAGGCGGGCAATCATCGTCGCCAGCATTTCCACATGCGCAAGCTCCTCCGTCGCCGTATCCATCAGCAAATCGCGGTATTTTCCGTCCCCCCGTGTATTCCAGCCCTGAAACAGATACTGCATCGCCACGGTAATTTCTCCAAATTGCCCGCCCAACGCTTCCTGGAGCTTGCGTGCGTAGACCGGATCGGGACGTTCCGGCTTGGCATGGTATTGGAGTTCCTTAATATGAAAAAACAAAACATCACCTCATTAGGTTTGATAGTGATGTCTATTCCATCTGTCCGCCCGACTTGCCAGTCCACCGGAAATATGCGCTGCTGCCGGCTCTATTAGTCTCTCTAGGATCTTTGCATCTTTGGGGCGCGGCAGTTCAGGGGTTGATCTCCACTTTTACAAAACGGTCCGCATATTCCTTGCGCCGCTGCTCCGTGAACTGGTTGGCGATCCGGCTGTCCCAGTCCTCGTCCGAACGGATTTCATTCAGATCCGTACCAAAAAACTGCTCCGCTTCCCCTTGAGTCAGGCTAACGGAATAGGTGTTTTGCTCAAACGGCAGCCGCAGGTCGACGAGCGCCGTGCCCGGGAACTGCCGGAACAGCCGGACGGGCAGTTCCATCATGATTTGATAAATCTGATCTCCGCCGGCAAAATACGAGGTATACGCTTCTGCCGTCGTTTGGCTGTCCGGAAGGGCTTGTTTGTAGGCGTCATAGTTTGCAAAATAAGCGATCGTAATGTTATCCGTTCCGACTTCGATATCCTGGATAAAAGAGGCGCCTTCCAGTCCGCGGATATACTGCTCCACTTCCTGCTTGGGAAGCGGAATCTGGTCTGCTCCGGACACGGGGGGTGAAGCTGCAGGACCGCCGGAGCCATCCGTTGCCGTTCCGGGAAGCCCGGACGAGGGGGCTGGCATGGCGGATGGAACGGCGGACGCTTCAGTCTGCCCCGTACTGCCTGGTGTTGGAGCGGCCGGTCCCGATGCTGGCGGGGCAGCAGCGGATGAGGACGGGACAGCCGGGGACGGTGAAGCGTCGCCGGCCTCCGGGGCCTGAGCTTCACGCTGCACACCTCCCAGCGTGTTCCAGAGCAAGGCCGCCAGCAGCAGCACAATGACGGTCCAGAACCAGGGATTGCGCATAAGCGGTTTTTTTCGCATCTTCATTCACTTCTCCTTTCGTTAAAGGAAATGGAAGGATTGGAGATTGGGCGTGTTGCTGATTAATAGCCGTTCTTTACGGGTTTGAAACAAACTGCTGGCCCAACGCGTTAAGAATGCTGCATGACAACCGGCGCTGATAACCTGGGGACCTGAACGATCGGCCGTCATATGGTAAACTGGAGTAAAAGGAGCCTTGTCGTTTCAATGATTGGGTCTCCTCAGCCTTAAGGAGGACGACGGTTTTGCCGGAAAAACAAGAGAGTAAACCGCAGAGCGGATGGCTGAAATGGGGTGCGGCGGCCGCCTTTTTGCTGGCAAAGGGCAAGTCGCTGATCTCGGTGCTCAAGCTGGGCAAAATGTTGGGTCCCGTTCTGTCGATGGCGGTATCCATCTGGGCCTATGCACTCATTTATCCATGGGCGTTTTCCGTCGGGTTTGTCGCCCTGCTGCTGGTGCACGAAATGGGCCATGTGCTTGCGGCCCGGCGCAAAGGACTGCCTGTCAGCGCTCCGCTGTTCCTGCCCTTCGTCGGCGCGCTGATCACTCTAAAGCGGCATCCGCAGGATGCGCGTACAGAGGCTTACCTGGCATTCGGCGGGCCGCTGCTCGGCACGATTGGCGCGACGGCGGTATTTGCCGCCGCTTATCTGATGGACAGTCCGCTGCTGTATTCACTGGCCTATGTCGGCTTTTTCCTGAACCTGATCAACCTGCTGCCGATTCACCCGCTGGACGGCGGGCGGATCGCCACGGCGGTGACGCGCTGGCTGTGGCTCGTTGGACTGGTTGGCGGGCTGTATCTGATCGTGTTCCATCTGCGTTCTGTCCTTTTTTTCATTATATGGGCAATGTTTGCGTATGATCTCTACCAAAAATTTGTGAAACGCAAGAAGAACCTACGGGATAACGATCTGGTTGAAGAGACCGCGCATCTGATGCCGCTGCAGCCTCTCATTGACGCAGGCCAGCCGGTCCCCGGCCCCGAGCATACCCGTGAGTTGTCTTTCACTACGTATTCTACCCTTAATGAGAGGCAGCAGATTGTGGTCATGCGGTGGGAAAGCATCGGCTTTGAAACCAAGGTTGCCCTGCCGGTCCAAGGAATGGTGCATCACGCCAGACTGGTGCGTGCGGAGCGGCTGGAGCTGGACAGCGGGCCGCATCTGCGGCTTTACTGCCAGGTTCAGTACAGCGAATTCGAAAACGCCCATTATTATGAGGTTCCCCGGGCTTCCCGCTGGCGGTTTGGCCTCGGGTACGCCGGGCTGGCGTCCTATTTGGCGGGGATGATGTATCTGGTACATGTTATAGGTAATATCGGTGTCTAATCGAAAAAAAAGCGTCTGAAACCGCTCCTTCCAGGGCATGCTGGTACCAGAAAGGACAGCATGTCAGAAGGGAGCCGGCAATGAAACGTATGCTGCAAACGGTCCTGGCGGCCATTCTGCTGGCGGTCCTCTCCGGCTGTTTCGTCTCCGCGCTGCTGCGGGAGGCCGAGGTGACAACCGGAGCGCGGGAGGCTGAAGTGACAACCGGAGCGCCGCTTGACGACGGGATTGACGACGGGCTGGGCGGCGAACCGACGCTTGCTCCGGTGCTGCAGGACGTCTATGACCGGTCTGTACAAGAAGAGGTGTATTCGTCCCCTTAAGGACGGATAGGCCTTTTTCTGTTGTGCGGTTTCTTGCCCCCTGGGTTCGCCTGCGGGCGATAACAATGCGGACGACAGCCTCACGTGCTGATTCCGGGACAACCCCAAGTACACGGGAAGAGCAAAACAAGGTATAATACTAAAATTGCTGTATAGGTTGGCAGCCCGGCGGCCGATATCCGGCATAAGCCTGCGGCGTCCTCTGCATTTTTTGCGGACAACGTATATACACGGTATTTTTTGCAAAAGGGGAGTGCTGTTAGATGGCGGCAGAAATCGTCCGCGTGACAAAGGAAGAAGAACTGCAACAAGCGCTGAATATCCGCAGGGAAGTATTTGTTGAGGAACAAAAGGTGCCCGCTGACATCGAGATCGACGAATTCGACCGGATCAACCCCAACGTGCATCATCTGCTGCTGATGGAGGGGACCGAGCCGGCTGCGACCGGACGGCTGATTTACTATAAGGCCGACACGGCCAAAATGCAGCGGATTGCGGTCCGTATGCCCCACCGTTCCAAAGGTTACGGACGGGTGCTGCTGCTGGCGATGGAGGAGCTTGCCCGGGAGCTGGGCCTTACCTATTCAATCCTGGACGCGCAGTGCCAGGCGGAGGCATTTTACAGCAAGCTGGGGTATGAAGTGATATCCGAGGAACCGTTCCTCGATGCCGGTATTGAGCATGTCCGGATGCGCAAGACACTTTAATTCTGCCGATCGGCTGCGTCTCGCATTACCGTTCTGCTATGGGGTTACACTAGGAAAGCCTATAAAAGGCGAACTTTTGGTGCAACCGTGAAAGGAGGAGCGTGTATGCCGGGCGACATCAACCGTGAGAGCATTGCGGCGGTTAGAAAAAACGGTGAAGGCAACTTGACCGCCTTCCGCACGTCGGGAGGACGGGTGCTGACTTACGATCAGGCGATGGAGGAAATCCAGCTGGGCCATATTGCCGGAGTCAACATTTTTAAAGGAAAAGACGGCGCACCCCATATCCGGGGCGACGCGGACGGCGATCCGGCCAACAATCTGGACAATCTGCCCGCGTTCTGAATGCGGCGCAAAGACAGGCCGGTCTCCAATGGGAGGCCGGTTTTTTGATTCCCCCCAAACCGCCCTGCATGCCTAACAGTAACCGGATGCCCGATAATCGGATGCCCGTAGCCAGTTGGCGCATAACGAGCTGAAACGTAACCGGCTGCGCGGTAAACGGCAGAGCGGGAGAGATCTAGGCAAAATCCTGCTTAAGATAGCGGCTCTTGCCATTCATACTCCGTGTGCTGGCGCAAAAACTGCATTTCCCCTGTCCGTCCTTCGAATTCCGGCTGCTCGTCACCGTAATGCATCAGCAGAATCCGCCGCCTGATCGCTTCGGGAAGCGAAAGCAGCTGGCTTAGTTCAGTGTGAACTGCTCCTTTGCCGCTCAGCTGGCATTCGTGTAAAATGACGCGGACGCCCCGGTCGCCGACAAGCCTTGTTAAGAGTCCAGGATCGAACACCATATCGGCACTGTAAAAAATGAACCCGTTCACCAGCAGCGAAAAACTTGGTTTGCCAGGGACATGGTTTGTCCGCAGCAGCTCAATGGCCAGCCCGCCGGAAAGGCGGTACACCGCCCCCGGCTCTACGATCCTGACTTCAAACACTTCACCCAAACCGGTGCCGTCTTCGGGTGTAAGCTCGGGAGCAAGCACCTCGTCCCACAGCTGCCGGGACAGTATAGGCGGGACCAATAAAGGCATGGGCGGCAGACCGTCCGCCTTGCGCTGTTTGACAAGAGCGGCCAGGCCGCCCGTATGATCCTTATGGAGATGGGTAATCAATACGGCATCGATTTTCCCGAAGCGTATACCCAGCTTTTTCAGCGCGGCCGGGGCTGTTCTGCCGCAATCGACCAGCAGATTGAACGTGCCGTCCGACCATAAAGCGTTATTATTCATGTAACACGTTGAGAACGCATCTCCTGTGCCGAGCATCCGCAGTTTTACGCTCACCTGGCGCCACCTCCCGTTTTGGTTATTGTACCCGATTCGGCGGGGCTTATCGTCCGCCGGAAATTTTGTCCGCAGTTACCGCAACTTGCCGGTTGAGCGGAAGTATATATTATCAGTATGGTTTTGCATAATTCCATAGGGTCACCGGTTCAGGGTATACCATATAGACCAATTAAACGGTTTTGTTCTATATGATTTTTGCTGCAAGTCGCTCCCGGGGATTTATGCAAAATGTGGACAGCATGATACAGTTTGGAGGGTGCGGCTATGAGGTGGAGAAAAGTGGCGGTGTGCGTGGCTGTCTTTTCTTTAATGGGCGGTTCGATGATGTTCGCCGACTCGGTTACGCAGAAGATTCGCGTGTGGAGCAACGGGAAAGAGATTGCGGACGGCGGATATTTAATTGACGGGAAAACCTATATTCCGGCGAGGGAAGCCGGGGGCGTCGTGCTTTGGGACGATTCGGGCAAAGTTACGATCATCAAACCCAATGTTCATATGTTTATGTTTAAGGGAGATACGGTCTTCGGGAACGTAAAGCCGGGTAAAGTGAAATTTAAAGTATTTACGCAGGTAGATAACCTTACAAGTGAGATCGCCTCGGTCAAAGTGACGATTATGGACCCGGCAGGTAATGTCAAGGACATTGACGAACAGGATGTGTCCGGCAGTCTGAAAGAAGATTTCTGGTGGACCACGAAGGAAATTACCTATGAATTCAAGGACACCGGCAAATACCGTGTGGGCTACTACATCAAGCCTTCCAAAAACGCGGATTATACCCTGGTTTCGGAAAAAATCATCAGCGCCCAGAACTAAAAACGGCCCGGATTCCCGCAAATTGACCTGCCCCCGCTTACGTGGTACGATACCAAATGAAGGATAAATCAACTCAAAGCGAGGTATTTCAATGAGCGATCACAAACATGAACATGGCCATGAGCATGGAGAAGCATGCGGCTGCGGACATGATCACGACCATGAGCATGAAGAGTTTGTGCTGACCTTGACGAACGAGCAAGGCGAAGACGTGGAAATGGTTCTGGTGGAGACGTTTGACGTAGGCGAGAAGCTGTACGCTCTGCTGCTGGAACGCGAAAATCCGGAAGCGGACGGCATCATTCTTCGGATGGAAGAGGAAGACGAAGAAATGGTGCTTTACAATATCGAAGACGAAGACGAGTGGAAAGCGGTTGAAGAGGCTTACAACGAACTGGTAGCCTCCCAGCAGGACTAACCTTCGCCCTCAGCTATGCCGGACAACCTTGTCCGGCATAATCAAAAGCCCGGTACCTGGGAAGGTATCGGGCTTTTGTGCGGCAGGCCGGATTAGAAAATCGGATCGGCTTCCACGATGACTTTGATATATTCCAGCGTGCGGTCTTCCGGCCCTTTGACCGGCAGTCCAACTTCTAAATGGTCGATAATATAATCGATGTTGTCCTGCGAAATGACCTCGCCCGGCAGCAGAATCGGGATGCCCGGCGGGTAGACGTAAATAAACTCCGCAATGATGCGGTCCGCCGATTCCCGGAAGGGAATCAGTTCGGTGTCCCCGTAGAATGCGTCGCGCGGAAGCAATGCCAGCTGCGGAATCTCCGGCACCTGAACGATCAGCTCGTTCGCTTGGGCGGTGCGGATGTGCAGGTCGGACAGCTCGGTCAGCGCCCGGATCAGCGTATCGACCGAATCCTGGGTATCGCCAGGCGTAATCAGGCAAAGAATGTTATACATGTCGCTTAATTCAACTTCAATATTGTAATGCTCGCGCAGCCAGTTCTCGGTTTCGTATCCGGTAACGCCGAGATGGCGGACGTGCACGTTTAATTTGGTTGGATCATGGTCGTAGGCAGCTTCGCTCCCAAGGATGTCCTGGCCGAAGCTGTACAGTCCCGGGATGGCATTTACGGCGTCGCGGGCATACCGGGCCAGTGCGATCGTCTGCTCCGCCATGGCATGTCCGTTCAGCGCAAGATTTCTTCTTGCCGTGTCAAGCGAGGCAAGAAGAGGGTAAGAAGTGGAAGTCGTTGTCAGCATACTCAGAATCGTTTGCACCCGCTTCGGATTCACCAGACCGTTCTTCACATTCACGTTCAGCACCGAGCTCTGCGTCATGGAACCGCCCAGCTTATGGACGCTGGTAGCGGCCATATCCGCGCCGGCTTCCATCGCCGACATCGGCAGATCCTTGTGGAAATGGATCAGCACGCCGTGCGCTTCATCCACCAATACGGGGATGCCGTGCTCATGGGACAGCTCGACGATCGACCGCAGGTCCGCGCAGACGCCGAAGTAGGTCGGGTTGATGACAAGAACGGCTTTGGCGTCAGGGTGGATGCTCAGCGCCCGCTTGAGCGAGCTTGTCGTAATGCCGTGATCGATCCCCAGATTCTCATCCTGGGCCGGGGAGACAAACACCGGCTTTGCGCCCGAAAAAATAATGGCGGACATTACGGATTTATGCACATTGCGCGGTACGATGATTTTGTCGCCGGGGGAGCAGATCGACATGATCATGGTCATGATGGCACCGCTGGTTCCCTGTACGCTAAAAAACGTATAGTCCGCGCCGAATACTTCGGCGGCCAGCTGCTGCGCTTCCTCAATGACTCCTTTCGGCTGATGCAGATCATCGAGCGGCGCGATGTTGATCAGATCTATGGATAGGACATTGTCTCCGACGAATTCGCGGAATTCCGTGTCGGCTCCAATTCCTTTTTTGTGTCCCGGAATGTGAAACTGCACCGGATTGGCGGCGGCATGTTTCTTCAGCGCCGAAAATAGCGGTGTGCGGTGTTGATTCATTTTATGCTGTCACAACCTTTCTCAAGTTAAAATGCAAACAGGATGAGTATATCAGAACCATCACCATAATACTAGGATGTGATTTTGTGCATGGAAATACTCCGCGGCGGAAGCATATCAAGCTGACTTCCCCGTTCATCCTTGAGATGTGGGTTATCATCTTCCTGGTGGAGTTCGTCAAGGGATCGCTATTGGTGGCGCTGCTCCCGGTATATATGGAAAATATCCTCGGGCTCTCCGTGACGGTGGTCGGCATCGCTTTTGCGCTGCAGTATCTTGGCGACAATTTGTTCCGTGGGCCGTCAGGCTGGGTGACGGAGCGGGTCGGCTTTAAATGGACGATGACCGGCGCGCTGCTGCTTGTGCTGATTGCCGTCGGACTCATCATTTACGCCAAGGATGCCTGGCTGCTGTCGGCCGCCTGCCTCATACTCGGCATCGGTACCTCGCCGCTTTGGCCGTGTGTGATGACCGGCATTTCGGAGCTCGCGGCCGGGACCGAAAGCGGCGGCAGCGGGGCGGCGATGGGAGCGGTCGAGATGGCTTCGCTTGCCGGCACAGGCGTCGGTCCGATTGTCGTTAACTTTATTATCGACCACGGGCATCAGAATTACCGGTTGGCGTTTCTTGTGCTGCTGGGGTGCGCGGCAGCGATCGTCTGCGCGGCACTCCTGCTCCCCAAGCGCATTCATCATGCGGACGAGCTTGGAGTGGAGGCCGCGGCTGAAACCCCGCCGCCGGAGCCTGTGACGGGCCGTGCATTTGCTGCAGGCCGTCTGCTGCGCAGCCTCCGCCGCACCTTTACCAAAATCCGCACCACGCTGCATGTCAGCCGGCTGCTGTATCCGGCGCTGTTCCTTCAGGCGTTTGCGATCGGCCTCATGACGCCCGTCGTTACGCTATATGCACGGTCGGACCTTCATGTGACACCCAACCAGTTCAGCCTGCTGCTGGTCGCGGGCGGGGGGATTACGGTGCTGGCGCTTATTCCGGCCGGCCGGCTGGTCGACCGGATTGGTACGGGCCTGTTTCTGAACACCGGATTTCTGCTTGCAGCCGGCGCGCTGCTGATGTTTTCGCTTGTACGGTGGCTGCCGCTGGCCTTCGCAGCGGGCGCGCTTGTGGGTGTGAGCTACGCTTTGATCCTGCCTGCCTGGAACGCCTTTCTGGCGAAGCAGGTCCCAAAAGGCGAGCGGGGAACCGTATGGGGCTTGTTCCTTACACTGCAGGGCTCGGGAATGGTTGCCGGCCCGATAATTTCGGGCAGACTGTGGGACAAGGTTGCCCATGCCGCGCCATTTGTCGCCAGCGCCTGCGTTATGGTATTGCTGTTTGTGCTTCATCTGCTGATCGTGCGCCGGACGCACGCAAAAGCCCAAGCTCATTAGAGCCTGGGCTTTTGCTGCGGTGTTATTTAAGTTTCGTCCGCTTTAAAAAGAACTCCGGTACAGAGGCAGCAGCGTTTCGAACGTCTGCTTGACCGTCTGTTCCAGCGCTTCTCCGTCACTCAGCAGCGGATCCTCTCTATCGATCCGCAGTCCGCAGGTAACTTCGGCCTTCTTGACCTCCTTCAGCCGGCGGGCCAGCGTCTCAAACGCCGCATCCGACATGTCCGACTGTGCCGTTCCTTTCGGGTCCAGATGGTCTGTCGACCAAAAAAAGTTGGCGGGCAGCGATCCCGTCAGTCCGCTGCCTTGCCGGGTCAGGTTTTCGGCGAAAACCGTTTTGTTCGGGCTTTCATAGATAATGGCGAACACCGCAAACAGATGCGTGCCGAACAAGCCGACCTGGAAATGGGGCAGCGCCTTGTAGCCTCTGCGGTTAGGTCCCCATGCTACCCAGGTGTCTCCAGGCGGATGTACCGTCCGGCGGGCGTGTTTGGCGACATGCGGGTACATCTCTTGTCCGCACAGCGCGGACAGGTATGGAGCCAGCTCTCCGCCCAACGCCTCCAGTTTGGGACGGATGCGGGCAATCAGGGCTTCCATCCGGGGCTCCAGCCCGGGAATGCCGAATACGTCGAAATCGTTTGCGTCAAATCCTTTGAACTTCATAAGGTCTCCTTCATCTAACGGCGTAATAATGTTGCGTCCCGGCTGCCATCTAACGTTTGGAGCTTGGACGATGCGGGTAAAAATAGTCAATAAACCAAGTTACCGCTACATAAAATGAAGTATAAAATAAGAGTAAGACGAACGCAAAATCATACCGCAAACGTCAGCTACACCTTCAGGACCCGGCCGCCCGGCCGGCTCCAGCAGACCCCGCCGGCTGATGGCAAACGCCTAAAGCCGCCACCCGAACCAGGATAGCGAGTCAACACAAGGGCGAAGCCAAACTTTAGGGGGGAGTGCCGTGAACAAAAATGAAGAGGTTGAGTACTGCAATCTGGAGCTCCGGTTTGACCGTCAGGAAATCCAGAATCTGATCCGGGATTTAATCCAGGAGGGGTATTCCCTGTACTGGAGCGAAAACGACAACCTGTTTGTGATTTCGGTCCGCACGGGCCGCAAGCTGGTCAAGCTGCGGTTTCAGCGGATCAAAAACGGATACAAGCTGGTGGGCGACTACATGATCCGCGATGCGCGTCTGAGCGAGTGGATTGAGAAGCTGATCGGCGACCGGCGCGGGCATGCAGTCGTCAAGCGTTTCAAGGACCGCCAGATTCTGATCGAGAACATTTTGTTTGGCGAGGTGATCCGGATGGTGGAGATCTCCGGCTATCAGCAGCGGGTGGTCTACCAAAAGGGGCCTTTGCTGTCCGACCACGAAATCACCAAGCTGTTTTATTCCAACGAAGGCGAAGAACGGATCCGCCGGCGCAGGCTTGAAGTCGATGAAGAGCTGGAGCGGCTGCATGCGGCCCTGACCGCGGGCGATGCGGCGAAGGCGAAGCGGAGCCGAAAAAAACTTGAATTTTTGGCGCAGGAATTAACCAAACTGGAATGGTAAAGATAGAACAGCAAAGCAACCTTCAGGCACTCCGAATCCGGAGTGTCTTCGGCTGCGCACGGCGCTTTGGTCCAAGTTTGGCGGGAAGGGGTTCACTTCTGCCGACAAAAACGGTAAAATGGTTACATTGTGAATCAATTTCTGATCAATCAGGGGTTTGTCAATGAAATTGATCTCCTCAAAAAAATAGATGCAAAGGGTGGAGGACCAAATGGCAAAACAACAAATCGGCGTCATCGGCCTGGCTGTCATGGGCAAAAATTTGGCTCTGAACATCGAGAGCAGAGGTTTTACCGTCTCCGTGTTCAACCGCTCTCCCGAGAAGACGCATGACCTTCTCAGCGAGGCTGCAGGCAAAAATCTGACAGGCACCTTTTCCATCGAAGAGTTCGTAAATTCGCTGGAAACGCCCCGCAAAATTTTGATCATGGTACAAGCTGGCAAAGCTACCGACGCAACGATCGAATCGCTGCTGCCGTATCTTGACCAGGGCGACATCATTATCGACGGCGGCAACGCCTACTTCCCGGACACGGTCCGCCGCAGCAAAGAGCTGGAAGAACGCGGTTTCCGCTTCATCGGCACCGGTGTTTCCGGCGGCGAAGAAGGCGCGCTTAAAGGGCCTTCGATCATGCCGGGCGGACAAGAAAGCGCCTATAAGCTTGTAGAGCCGATTCTGACGGCGATTTCGGCCAAGGTTAACGGCGAACCCTGCTGTACATATATCGGACCGGACGGGGCCGGACACTATGTGAAGATGGTCCACAACGGTATCGAATACGGCGACATGCAGCTGATCTGCGAAGCTTACCAGCTGCTCAAGGATGTTGTCGGTCTGGACGAAAAAGAACTGCACGCAACCTTCAAAGAATGGAACAGCGGCGAACTCGACAGCTATCTGATCGAGATCACGACGGATATTTTCTCCAAATACGATGCAGAAACCGGCAAGCCGATGGTTGATGTGATCCTCGACGCAGCCGGCCAAAAAGGCACCGGCAAATGGACAAGCCAAAGCTCGCTGGATCTTGGCGTGCCGCTGTCCATGATTACCGAATCCGTATTCTCCCGCTTCCTGTCGGCCATGAAGGAAGAGCGCGTGGCTGCCAGCAAAGTGCTGAGCGGACCGGCCTCCCAGCCGTTCGCAGGCGACAAGGCGGAATTTATCGAGAACGTGCGCAGAGCGCTGTTTGCAAGTAAAATCGTATCTTACGCACAGGGCTTCGCCCAGCTCCGTGTAGCTTCCGAGGAATACAACTGGAACCTGCAGTTCGGCAACCTCGCCAAAATCTGGCGCGGCGGCTGCATCATCCGTTCCCGTTTCCTCCAGAATATTACGGATGCGTACGAAACCAATCCGGAACTGAAGAACCTGCTGCTTGATCCGTTCTTCAAGGATGTTATGACCTCCTACCAGGACGCTTGGAGAAAAGTTGTAGCCGAAGCCGTTACCCGCGGTATTCCGGTACCTGGTTTCTCCAGTGCGCTTGCTTATTACGACAGCTACCGTTCGGAGCGTCTGCCAGCGAACCTGCTGCAGGCTCAGCGCGACTATTTCGGCGCGCATACCTTCCAGCGTGTGGACAAGGAAGGCGTCTTCCACAACGAATGGCTTGAAGAATAGTCACCAGCTTATCCGCCCGGAGACCGCGCAAGCGGCCTTCGGGTTTTTTGCTGTATGGAGGCTCTAACTTCAATGCGTCGAAGCGTTGTGGCTCCAAAGCATTGTCTAAACTTTTCACCCTGTGTTATGATATGACAAATGTCGCGGGAGGGCACTTATGAACGATCATACATACGCGAAAGAACCGTCTTCCGAGCAGAAAAACAACCTGATCCTAATCGGGATGATGGGGACGGGCAAGACGACCGCCGGGGCGCTGGCGGCACAGGCGCTGGGGTACACCCTGGTAGATCTTGACGCCGAAATCGTCCGCCTGGAGGGCCGCAGCATTCCCGAGCTGTTCGCCGAGCAGGGAGAAGCTTATTTCAGACGTGCGGAGAGCAGGGCACTCGAAGCGGTGCTGCAGGGGGAAAGACAAGTTGTCGCCACCGGCGGCGGCGCCGTGCTGGACCCGGCCAACGTCCGGCTGATGCGTCAGGGCGGTCTGGTTGCAGCGCTGACAGCGACGCTTGCGGAAATCGTCTCCCGGGTGGCCGGTGACGCAAACCGGCCGCTGTTGGCGGGGAATGCGGAAGAACGGGTAAAGACCATTATGGAGGCGCGCAAGGACGCTTACCGGTTCGCCGATGTGACGGTCGATACAACCGGCTTAACGGCGGAGCAGGTGGCGGAGCAGCTCGTACATGCGGTAAGAGAAGATAACAAAAAGCGGCGGACGAGCGTCTAAAGCGCTGCTTGTCCGCCGCCTGCGCGGTTATTCGGATTGTTCATACCATTCAATCATGCCGCCCTGCATATTCACGACGGATTCGAAACCTTGAGCGGCCAAAAATTCGCAGACCCGCTGGCTGCGGGAACCGGAACGGCAGATAAAGATGACCTCCCGGTCTGCCGGAATTTCATCAATCCGGTAAGGAATATCGCCCATCGGAAGATGTTTTGCGCCAGCGATCATGCCATAGGCGACTTCTTCATCTTCTCTTACATCAATCATCAGCGGCTGTTCGCCCGCTTCCAGCCGGCGGTTCAATTCGTGGACGGTAATCTGTGGAATGCTGTACATCGGACAACCCCTTTTCCTGTCGAAGAATGCTTTTATGATACACAGGCGCGGAAAGGCCTGTCAAACCCGTCCGCTGCCTAAATACTGACCAAAGGAGCCTGAATAAACTTATGGACGCAATCGTTAGGCCTACGCCGGAACTGCGGGGCGAGATCGGAGCCCTCTCATCCAAAAATTACACGACCCGTTACCTGCTTGTCGCGGCATTATCCGAAGGAACAAGCACGGTTTATTATCCCGCGCACAGCGAAGACAGCGACGCTATCCGCCGCTGCATTCAGGATCTTGGCGCCGAACTGACAGAGGATGACGAAAAAATCGTGATTCGCGGCTTCGGCCGCCATCCGAGAGACGTAAAAGAACTGAATGTGGGGAACGCCGGTGCAGTGCTCCGGTTTCTGATGGCCGTGGCCGCGTTGTGTCCGGAAGTCACCTTTGTTAATACTTATCCCGATTCGCTGGGCAAACGGCCGCACGACGATCTGATTGATGCGCTGGGACAGCTGGGCGTGGAAGTGGAGCACCGGGAAGGCCGGCTGCCGATAACCGTTCGCGGCGGCAAACCCAAAGGCGGCCGGATTTCGGTCTCCGGATCGGTCAGCTCGCAATATTTGAGTGCGCTGCTGTTCCTGACCCCGCTGCTTGACGAGGACAGCGAAATCACGGTGACGGGCGACCTGAAATCCAAAGTCGTTGTCGGCCAGACCCTGGAGGTGCTGGAACAGGCGGGAATCAAAGTATACGCGGCGGACGATTACATGTCGTTCCGTGTGCCGGGACGCCAGAAATACGAAGCCAAAACCTACACGGTACAGGGCGATTATCCCGGCTCGGCGGCTGTGCTTGCCGCTGCGGCGGTTACCCGCTCTGACGTGAAGATTGCCCGGCTGGCTGAGCACAGCAAACAGGGCGAACGGGCAATCGTCGATGTGCTGCGGATGATGGAGGTGCCGCTGACCCACGAAAATGGCGTCGTTCACGTGCAGGGCAACGGCAGGTTGAAAGCCGTGGAGTTCGATGGCGACGCGGCGACCGATGCCGTGCTGGCGATGGTAGCGGCCGCGGTTTTTGCGGAGGGCACGTCCCGGTTTTATAATGTAGAGAATCTGAGATACAAGGAATGCGACCGGATCACCGATTATCTCGCCGAGCTGCGCAAGGCCGGAGCGGATGTCGAAGAGGGCAGGGACGAAATTATCGTTCACGGCAAACCGGAAGGCGTCGAAGGCGGCGTCACCATCAATGCACATTACGATCACCGGGTAATTATGGCGCTGACGGTGGTAGGACTTCGGGCAAGGCAGCCGATTGTCATCTCGGATGCGCATCATGTCGCTAAGTCTTACCCGCAGTATTTCGACCATCTCCGCGCGCTTGGAGCCAAAGTGGAGTGGGTACAATAAAGCAGAAAACGGCGGCGGCAGCAGCGCCGCCTTACTCTCTTTAGAAAGAAGGAATAAGAGATGGCCTTTGAGAATCCGCCGCGTGAGCACATCGGGGACATTTTGGCGGGCGCGGGCAATATCGCCGTCGTCGGACTGTCGGACAAAACGGACCGAACCTCTTATATGGTCGCGGGAGCAATGCAGGCCCGGGGATACCGGATCATTCCGGTGAATCCGGCTGTGGAAGGCACAATTTTGGGTGAGCGCTGTTATGCTTCATTAAGCGGCATCCCGGAGCCGGTGGACATCGTCAACGTCTTCCGCCGGAGCGAATACTGCGCCGAGGTGGCCCGGGAGGCGGTGCAAATTGGCGCCAAAGTGCTGTGGCTGCAGCAGGGCGTAGTGAGCCAGGAAGCCGCCGACATTGCCGAAGCGGCAGGAATGACCGTAATTATGGACCGCTGCATCAAGGTGGAGGAAGCGATCACGATGCACGGACGGCAGCGGGGCTGACGAGAGCAAAACCCGCTAATACGGGCTTGACCTACCGGCCAAGTGACAGCTTCGCCGGGAGCTGACCCATACCCCCGCCCCATGTTGGAAGCAGTCTTCGCTGATGCCTGACTACTCTGAAGGCGGCAGGCGGGCCGATCCGATTTATGCCGGGAACAGGAAAACTGCGCAAGCTATAAGCCTCTTGCTATCGCTATGGCGAGCAAGGGGCTTTTTGGGTTGTCAGGCCGGACGGCGAGCTGCTGGCAGGCCCCTCTTTTCAAAGGAATTCTAAGGCAAGCACCGCACGGATTGCTTTGACAAAAACGGTTGCAGCACGTACCATCTATATAGACAGAAAGGAGAGGGTCGCTTTGAATTGGCTCGGATCGCTGCAGCAACTCGGCAGAGCCATCATGCTTCCCACTATGGTGCTGCCGGCTGCGGCCATTTTGCTGAGCCTGGGCAGTCTGCCGTGGGACGCCTGGGGGCTGCCTTCGGTATCCGAAGTGGCGACATATGCGGGACAAAGTATTTTTTATTATATGCCTTACCTGTTCGCGGTTGGCGTGGCCTGGGGATTGTCCAATCAGGCGGGTCCTGCCGGACTTGCCGCTTTGGCGGGCATGTTCACTTACGACCGGATTGCCTTTTACATGGGCGACGGCGACGTGCGCCCGGCGACCCTGATCGGTATTTTGCTCGGAATTGTCGCGGGTGTGGTCCACAACCGGTTTAAAAATATCAAGCTGCCGGAAGCGATCCAGTTTTTTGGAGGGTCGCGTTTTGTTTTGCTGTTTATGGGGCTGTTTTCGGCCGTCTTTGCCTGGTCGATGCTTGCCGTCGCGCCGTGGCTGCAGTACGGGCTTGAACAGTTGTTTATACTGATCGGGCACGCCGGAGGTTATGGTTTGTTTTTATACGGCGTATTGTACCGGGTGCTGACCGCATTTGGGCTGCATCATATACTGAATAATGTATTCTGGTTTCAGCTCGGCAGCTATACGACGCCGGACGGCGCCATCATTAACGGCGATCTGCCGCGCTTTTTTATGGGTGATCCAACCGCAGGCAGTTTCATGGCCGGTCTGTTTCCGATTATGATGTTTGCGCTGCCGGCCATTGCGTTTGCGATTATCCAGGAAGCGAGAGAAGACCTGAAGCCGAAGGTGCGCAAGACGTTTGTGCGCGCGGCGCTTGTCTGTTTTTTGACCGGAGTGTCGGAGCAGATTGAATTCGCGTTCCTGTTTGCGTCGCCTTATCTGTTTATCATCCATACGGTTATGTCGGGTTTCGCCATGGCGCTCACTTATTGGCTCGGGATTCATCACGGCTTCTCTTATTCGGCGGGAGCGATCGACTTTTTCCTGAACCTGCATTTGTCGCAGCGGGCGTGGCTGCTGATTCCAATCGGGATCGGCTACTTTATAGTTTATTACCATCTGTTCCGCTGGGCGATCCGGCGGTTCCGGATTCCGACCCCGGGCCGCGAGGAAGGATCGGAGCTGGGCGACTGGGCCGGAAATATCCCGTATCAGGCTCCGCTTATCCTGGAGGCGCTTGGCGGCAAGGAGAACATCGTCCAGGTTCAGGCCTGCATTACGCGGCTGCGGCTGACCGTGCACAATGACCGGTATGTCGATACGGCCGCGCTCAAAGGGCTGGGCTCCGCCGGCATTATCAAGCTGGGCGGCGGCAACGTACAGGTCGTGTTCGGGACGTACTCCGAGCTCATCCGGGAAGAAATCAACAAGCTGCTGCTGCGGGATCTGCCGCAGGTGCTGTTCAGTGCGCCGATGCAGGGACGTATGCTGCCGATCGACGAGGTGCCTGACCAGATTTTTGCAGCGAAGCTGGTGGGCGACGGGGTCGCTTTTATTCCGGAAAAAGGCGAGCTGGTCTCGCCGGTATTCGGAAAGGTGATGCACATTTATCCGACGATGCACGCCATCGGGATTTCCACGCCGGAAGGGCTCGAAGTGCTGATGCATATCGGGATCGACACTTCACAGCTTAAAGGGCCGTTTGAAGCTGTCGTTAAAGAAGGGGACAGCGTTGAGCCGGGTACGCTTTTGGTCAAATTCGACCTTGCTTATCTGCGCGAGCATGCCTCGTCGCTGGCAACGCCGATGGTCATAACGAATCCGGAGCGCGTGCGGTCCTGGAGTTATGCACCGTTCAAACATGTGAAAAAAGGGCAAACTTCAGTCATGTCGGTTGTTTTACACGAAAGCAATGTTGGAGGGGTTGAATCATGATTCAAGGCATAGGCGCAGCAGCAGGAGTAGCGATCGGGAAGGCCTTTGTCTTGCCGAACTGGGAGTGGAGCCTGCCGGACCATGAAATCAATCCGGTGGATTTGGCCAAGGAATTTGAACGGCTGTATGAAGGGATCCGTACCTCCAAAAACGAAATCGAATATATCAAGCAGGAGTTCCGTGAGGTTGTCGGCCCGGAGGAATCCAGTATTTTTGACGCGCATCTGGCTATCCTCGACGATCCGGTGTTTATGAGTGAAATCCGGGGCATTATCGAACGCCAGTATAAAGCGGCGGAGGTCGCGGTCAAAGAGGCGATCGACCATTTTGTAGCGATGTTTGATCTGCTTGACGATGAATATATGAAGGAGCGGGCAGTGGACATCAAGGATGTCGGCAACCGGCTGCTGAAGCATCTGCTGGGCGCGCCTGAAGTCACGCTGCCGCTAGACACCCAGCCTTATATCCTGGTGGCGAAAGAACTGTCGCCTTCCCAGCTTGCGCATTTGAATCCTACGTATGTGCTCGGCATCGCCACGATGATGGGCGGCAAAACGTCCCATTCCTCGATTATGGCCCGGGCACTGGGCATTCCACTTGTGGCGGGACTGGAGAACAAGCTGACGGCGCCGATCCAGACCGGTGATTTTATGATTCTCGACGGAGACAGCGGGGAGCTGCATCTGAATCCGGATGGAGAGACCATCAAGGCGTACGCGGCCCGGCGGGACCGGCTGCTCAAGAAGCGCGAACAGCTGGAGCTGCTGGCTTCGGTCGAAGCGGTGACGAAAGACAATGTCACGCTCCGGCTGGCCGGCAACATCAGCTCGGTGAAAGAGCTCGATCTGGCGCTGAAATACGGTGCCGAAGGCGTTGGACTGTTCCGGACGGAATTTCTTTATATGGACCGCAAGTCCTTCCCGACCGAAGACGAACAGTTTGAAGTGTACAAGCAAGTGGCCGAGAAGGTTGGAGCGAGTCCGGTTGTGATCCGGACGCTGGATATCGGCGGCGACAAGCATCTCGATTATTTTCAGCTGCCTGAAGAGCAAAATCCGTTCCTTGGCTACCGGGCCATCCGGATCAGCCTGGACCGCAAAGACATGTTTCAGACCCAGCTGACCGCGATTTTGCGGGCCAGTGTGTACGGGAACATCAAGGTCATGTTCCCCATGATCTCATCTGTAGAAGAGGTCCGGGCCGCCAAAGCGCTGCTGTTTGAAGCGATGGAGGAGCTGGACCGCAGGCAGATGCCATACAACCGCGGGATCCAGGTTGGCATTATGGTGGAAGTGCCCGGCGCGGTGATGACGGCTGATCTGCTGGCTGAAGAGGTTGATTTTTTCAGTATCGGAACCAACGATCTGGTTCAATATGTGCTGGCAGTCGACCGGATGAACGAGCAGATCGCCCATATGTATCACCCGTACCATCCCGCTGTGCTTCGGATGATCCGCATGACGGTGGAAGCTGCGCGTTCGGCGGGGATCGACGTAAGTGTCTGCGGCGAAATGGCGGCGGACGAACGTTCCCTGCCGCTGTGGCTGGACCTCGGTATCCGCAGCCTCAGTATGTCGCCGCAAGCTTTGCTTAAGGTCAAGCACCGCACGCTGAACACCACCGCGGAGGATGCCCGGCAGGCGGCCGCGGCGTGCTACAAAATGCGCACCAGCCACGAGATTGAGGAGCTTCTGTCGCTGTATGCCCAGCGGAGCGGGATTGCCGCAGGACCGGCTGACTCGAATGGTTGAGCGAAACGTGTTTGAAGGACAAGCCTGACGGCACTTGTATGCGGATTGTGAATATGAGCGTATGGCCAGTTGATGGTGCATGCAGCCGGCGCATAGAAGCGCGTCTGTATGCGCTGGGCGCGTGCAGGCGGCAAGTAGAAGCGCGGCCGTATAGCGGACATGAGCGAACGCATAACATCGTCTAAGGATGTATAGCCCGGCGGAAGCCGGGCTTTTTTCTATGGTACAAAAATTTATAAAACCGTTTCCCGCCGCAGACAGTCTTATTTATAGAATCACCCGAAAAGGTGCTGTAGGGGGGATAGACCGGGGGATGGATATGACATTAAAAGGCGAGTCCGCCGTTGTCTGGGACGAAGAGAGTTTTTATGAACGGATATCCGAGGAAAAACGGCTGCTGTACGGCATTGCCTACAGCTATGTCCGCAGCGAAGCCGATGCGCTGGAAATGCTGCAGGAAGCGACCTGCCGGGCATGGATCAAACGCGGCAGCTTAAAGGACCCGGCGAAGTTCCGCTCCTGGCTGACGCGGATTTTGATCAACTGCTGCCTGGATGAGCTGAAACGGCGTAAACGGGCGGGGGAAGGCTGGGAGCGCTCCCGCGAGACAGGCGGCGAAACGATGGAGATGGCCAGCGGACGGAAGCTGGATATGGAACGTGCGCTGGACGCGGTGAAGCCGAAGTACAGGCAGGTGCTTTTGCTGAAATACTACCGGGACTTTACGATTGGCGAAATTGCGGAGGTGCTGGGCAAGCCGGAGGGAACCGTCAAGACGTGGCTGAACAAAGGACTCCAGCAGCTGCGTGACAAAATGAAAGCGAGGGGATTAGGATGACCGAGCAGGAAGAGCGTCTCCGCCAGTATTTGCGCGGTGTAGAGGCCGAGGCGGAGTCTGTGCCGGATGTCCGGCTGGACGGCGCGATCCGCGCGGGAATGGCGCAGGGGCGGCAGAGCCAAAGCGGGCAGCGCTTCCGCATCGGCTGGATGGCCGCAGCGCTGGCAGCTGCCGTCCTTGTTATGTTCCTGCCCTCGCTGCGTCCTGGAGGCGGGGAGCAGGCGGCGGAACATCCGGCAAAGGCGATCGTGAAGCAGCCTGCCAGTTGGGGCAGCCTGGAGGTATTCCGTCCGGAAGTGGAAGATAACCAGACGATCCGGTCTGCTTTGGATGCAGGCAGAGTGCTGCCGCTTAACGAAAGCGTCAGCCTGGGGGAAGATTACAAGCTGACATTAAACGGCGCGATTGCGGATGCCAAGGGGATCACGATCCTCTACACGTTTGAGAATTTTACCGGCCAGCGGGTGAATCATTACTTATCGCTGGAAGACCGGAAGGGCGCAGCAATCGCTTCATTCAGCACCGGGGGACAGTACACGGAAGACTCGGGAAGCCCAGGCATTACCCGTGATTTTACGCAAATTTTTTATGAAAAAGACCGGGATACCTTCGATTCGCTGCAGGCGGCACTGACAGTCACGCCGGATACGCCGGAAGCCAAGCTGTCCAGTTCAACGAAATACAGGAAAACTCTTACCGTCCCCTTTGCCTTGGACCGCAATAAAGTCCTGCAAGGGAACCGGAGATTTACATTGGACCGCGAACTCGTGATTGCCGGGCAAAAGGTTAAGGTCAGCGAATTTTATCTTGGCGCAACCGGTACTTACATGACCTACAGCTTTGACGGCAAAAATTCGATGAAGGTGTTTGATTTTCTCAATGACCGCATTGTGTTTGATGGCAGCGGGGAAGGACAGGAGCTTTACAGCCATTCGGCATTTACTCCGCGTGTGGGGAAAATTACGCAGGTTTATCCGGCGGACAGCCGGTTTGAAACAGAAGCATTTGCGTTCAAAGCCGATGGAATCCTTGCCCTCAACAAAGACAAACTGGACGTGGTAGTTGATCTGGAAAAAGGCAAGATCTTAAAAGCGCCTGACGACCGGCTGACCTTGTCCCCCGCGATGCAGGATGCACAGGGTAATGAATTGATTTTCCGGATGTTCGTTCCCGAAACGGAGTATCAGACGATGGGAGGAACGTTATCCCTGGACGATAATTACACGGATGGAGAACGCAGCGGGCACTGGCTGAGCAGCGGTAAAAGCAGCGAGGGTGTCGTGACCAGCGGAACGGATACTGCAGCCGAAGAAAACGGTGTAAAAGGGTATTACCGGGAGTTCCATTATTACCTTGAACGCCAAGATCTGCCGCAGCCGCTTACCTTCAAGCTGACCAATTACCCAAGTCCGTTACACGATCCGCAGTCGCTGCGGATTGAGTGAATGCAGAAAGATAATCCCAAAAAAGCAGGCCAGGCAAGGAACATATAGCTTCCTTATCCGGCCTGCTTTGCTTATGCTGATGTTTGGAACGGAAGGGAGTTCGCCATCCTTGGAATTGCCTGGGATCTTACAACTCTCCCGCAAGCGCGTCACAAAACGCTTTGCCATACGGCGGGAGATCCGGCGGCCGCCGGGCGGAAATGATATGTCCGTCGGTTACGACCGGCTCGTCTTTCCAGATCGCGCCGGCATTCTCCATATCGTCCCGAATTCCCGGGGTTGAGGTGACGGTAACGCCGTTCAAAATTTTGGCCGAAATCAGCACCCAGCCGGCATGGCAGATTTGCCCGATCGGTTTGCGAGCCGCGTGGAATTCGCGGATCAACCCGAGCACCTTGGGATAACGCCGGATTTTGTCCGGGGCCCAGCCGCCGGGAACCAAAATGCCGTCATAATGTGCCGCCTCCAGCTCATCCCACGAATAGTCCGCCACCGCGGGAACGCCGTATTTGCCTGTATAGGTTTTTCCCTTCTCAAGCCCGGCCAGATGCACTTCGGCCCCTTCTTCCCGGACCCGGTACACCGGGTACCACAACTCCAGGTCTTCAAACTCCTCGTCGACGAGGGCGATGACTTTTTTGCCTGCCAGTCTCATGCTTGTCCGCTCCTTTCCACTCTTCCAAAATAGCAGCTGCCTGTTATCCTGCTATTGCTGTCCTCTTTTATCCATTGTAACAAAAATCACTGTTCGCCGCACTCTGCCGGCTCGCAGCCGCAGCTCTTAACCGATTGGCCCGCAGCACCTAACCAATTAACCTGCAGCTCTTAGCCAAATCACCAGGAAATCGTGCAGGTTAGCCGGGCAGGACATTAACGACATTTTTCCTGCGTTATCTGGTAAATAAATGTACCGTGCAAAATCGGGAGGATTCGCATGAAGCAGGTCGAATACGAAGAGGAGTGAAGATAGCTAAATAGACTGAGTGTTGAGTAACAGCTCCACTTCCACCGGTAATTTAGAAATTCAGTCTATATAGAACTAAAACATGGGGTGTAGGGAATGCTTACTACTATTGGAACGATTCATCGTGCCTGTGATTGCGGCGGGGAAATGGAACTGCATATGCATACTTTATTTTTTAAAGGAAAAGTGAAAATACATAATGTACCTGTGTACACCTGTGTACAATGTTCGCGATACGAGCCGCTGACCGCGGTAAAACGGAAGCTGGGCGAGCTGTTAACCAGCCTAGGCGACCGGCCAGCCCGGCAATCGCTGTCACTTGCGGAACACCATGAATGGGCCGACTTGTTAAAAGAGACATTTGAGGCGTGTGGGGAAGCGGATCCGGAGCACTGGGGACAGTATGTGAACCAGGCGGCAGCCGAGCGGATTGATTTGCTGCTGGATTTGTACCGGTTTGCAGCCGACAGCGGGGATGTGAACTGGGGGAGAGAGGTCTGCCGCAGGTTGGCCCAACTTATCCCCGGCGGAGTGGCTTCGACAAAATAAACGAATATTCTGCAAATTAAATGAAAGATTTTCATGAAAAGATGGATTTTTCACTCGGATTTTGTTACCATAGAAGAAAGAGTTTTCAATTGAGCAAAATGGCGAATGTAGCCGGCAGCTCAAGCCTGATTGACGTACAAAAACAAGACGCAGGTGCAGCTTCATTCTTGAAAAGAAAATTTGAAAGGAAAATGAAGCGTTATCATTGCACAAACGTACAAATTGTCGTATCATGTTTTTAATCAGTCGATCGATAAAATTTATCGCAATGGAGAGAGTAATTTGACGGTAACCATTTACGATGTAGCGCGTGAAGCTGGCGTGTCCATGGCAACGGTATCCCGGGTTGTCAACAACAATCCGAATGTGAAACCGCAGACACGGAAGAAGGTTTATGAAGCGATTGAGCGTCTGGGCTATCGCCCGAATGCGGTGGCCAGAGGTTTGGCCAGCAAGAAAACTACGACGGTCGGCGTCGTGATCCCGGACATCTCAAACTCGATTTTTGCCGAGATTGCCCGCGGTATCGAAGATATCGCCAACATGTACCATTACAATATTATTTTGTGTAACGCCGACAAACGCAAGGAAAAAGAGATTCGCGTCATCAACACCCTGCTCGAGAAGCAGGTCGACGGACTGCTGTTCATGGGCGGTACGGTAACGGAGGAGCATATTCAAGCCTTCCATACGTCCGCTGTTCCAATCGTCCTCTGCGCGACACGTGACGAGAACAATGCTTATCCTTCGGTCGACATCGACCACGAGATGGCCGCTTTTGATGCGGTGAACACGCTGATCCGCCATGGCCACCGCGATATCGCGATGATTAGCGGCACACTGCAGGACCCTGCAAATGGCTATGCCCGGTTCCAAGGGTATAAGAAGGCGCTGGAAGCTGCGAATATTGAGTACCAGGAAGATCTGGTGCGGATCGGCAATTACCGGTACGAGTCCGGCGTCGAAGCAATGAAGTATTTCCTTGGCCTGAAAAAGAAGCCGACGGCGATTTTTGCCGCAACCGACGAAATGGCAATTGGCGCCATTCACAGCATTCAGGACGAAGGGCTGAAGGTTCCGGACGACTTCTCCATTATCAGTGTGGACAACATTCGGATGGCGTCTATGGTCCGTCCGCTGCTGACTACCGTAGCCCAGCCGATGTACGATCTTGGGGCTGTTGCAATGCGTCTGCTGACGAAGCTGATGAAGAAAGAATCGGTCGAGAATCCGCGTGTAATTTTGCCGCATGAGACGATTTTGCGCCTGTCCGTGAGCCACGTGAACGAATAGTTCCTTATTACAACGCCATGCCGTGCAAACGGCAGAACCAACAATAAAAAGCTCCCTTCCGGAGCTTTTTATTCATTTTCCGAGAATTAAAAGGAGGCTTTTCCTGCATGATACGTCCGATCGGGCTGATTGGAGCCATGGATGAGGAAATCAAACTGCTGCTTGAGCAGCTTCAGGATATGAAATCGGTAACGAAAGCAGGCACCACATATTACACTGGACTTATTTCAGACAAACCCGTTGTTGTCTGCAAATCAGGGGTGGGCAAAGTGAATGCGGCGGTGACTAGCCAAATTCTGATCGATACGTTCCGGGTCCGCTGCGTTTTGTTCACAGGCGTTGCCGGTGCGGTGCATGAGGATCTGAATATCGGGGACATCGTTGTATCGTCGGAATGCATGCAGCATGATATGGATGTGACAGCTCTTGGCTACCCGAAAGGAAATATCCCTTATCAGGAGGTGTCCGTTTTCCCGGCGGACGAAAAGCTTATTCTTTTGGCGGAAAAAGCCACAATGAGCCTCCGTGTGCGCCATCTGACCGGAAGAGTGCTGTCGGGAGACCAGTTTATCGCCAGCAAGGCCAAAGTAACCGAACTGAGGGAAGAGATGGACGGCGTATGCGCCGAAATGGAAGGGGCGGCAGTGGCGCAGGCGTGCTGGATGAACGGAATTCCGTTTGTAATCATCCGCTCCATGTCGGACCGGGCGGACGGCTCCGCCCCGGGAAATTACGAGGAGTTTACCGTGGAGGCGGCCCGCCGTTCCCACGCGATACTCGAATTTATGCTGGCGCATATGCAGGGCTAAGCCCAGCCATTTGAAAAAATAGAAATCCCCGCGAGCGCAGCAGCGTCAGCGGGGATTTCTTGTACACAGGGCCGTTAATACATAAACCGCTGCCGGAAACGCACCCGGTCAAAGGTTTCAACAGAGGACTGAGGAACTTCGGCTCCAATCCGCACCATCAGACAGTTTGCGGGATGGGAGCAGATTTCAGGATCATCGGTTGCCATCCAGACCATATCCACATTTTTCATCAGATTTTCCATCATCCGCCGATAAGCCCAGACGTCCAGCCCGGTACCCCGAAGATCCCAGTGCCAATAATATTCAGTTGTAAACACAATGCAGTTCTCCAGCTGCCGCTCCGCAAACGCCGTCTGCAGCAGCGCCTTGGCGATTCCATCGCCCCGGTATTCGCCCGCAACTTCGATCGCGCCCAGCTCCACCAGGTCTTCCATCCCGCCCTGCGACCACAGTTCCAGTTCGTCAGGGTAATGGAAGGTCACATAGCCAACGATCAAATCTTCGATAACAGCGGCGATAATCCGGCCTTCAGGGAGGCCGGCAATCGAAATTAATGCGTCATGCTGCTCGGCCGGAGGCCGGAACGCGTCCAGCTCCCGGTGCATCGACAGAGAGGCGAGCCGTTCGGGTGAAAGAGGCCCTTGGACGGTAATTGGGCCGGATGTTCCTTTGATTTGTCTGACGCTCCAGTGCTTGCGATGCTCCACAGGCGCACCACCTTTCGCCTTTATCTTAACAGAAGAGAAAGCACTGAGAAACCATGGAATGCAAGCGCTTCCTATGGTATACTGATTTAGACATAAAAAATTCACAATTATTAGATTGACATTATTGACGCTGATCACACGGAAGATTGTACCGACTATCGTAACGTAAGGGAGGCACAAAGTCCAATGGAACAGGTTCAGCATGAGATTTTACCGCCGCGTTTGGCGGAAGCCAACATGCCCGATTATGCCGCAGCAGCCGCCGGGTTCCGGTGGGAGGATATCGAATGCCAATTTTCCTGGCACAAGACGGGCAAGGTGAATATGGCGTATGAGGCGATCGACCGTCATGTCGAGGAAGGCCGGGGAGCAAAAACCGCTCTGCTGTACAGCGATGCATCGCGAGAAGCATCGTATTCATTCGCCGACCTGAAGGATGCCTCCGACCGGTTTGCCGCCGTACTGCAAAAACATGGCGTGAAGAAAGGCGATCGGGTTTTTATTTTTATGCCCCGCAGCCCCGAGCTGTATATCGCGCTGCTTGGTGTATTAAAAGCGGGAGCCGTGGCCGGGCCGCTGTTCGAAGCGTTTATGGAGACGGCCGTCAAAGACCGCCTGGAAGACAGCGGTGCGGTAATGCTGGTGACCACGCCCGGCCTGCTCGGCAGAGTCAAACGCGATGAGCTTCCGGAGCTGCGGCATATTGTTGTCGTTGGCGGGGAAAGCGAACGTGAAGACGGCTGTCTCGTGTATGAGCGGGAGATGGAAGAAGCCTCACCCGTGCGGGAACCGGAGTGGCTGACGCTGGACGACGGCCTCATTATCCATTACACCTCAGGATCGACCGGCAAGCCCAAAGGCGTGTATCATGTGCAGCGGGCAATGATCCAGCATTATTATACCGGCCGAGTTGTTTTGGATTTGCAGCCGGATGATGTGTATTGGTGCACAGCCGATCCCGGCTGGGTGACGGGGACTTCGTACGGGATTTTTGCGCCTTGGCTGAACGGTGTGACTAATGTCGTGCGCGGCGGCCGGTTCAGCCCTGCAGACTGGTACCGTACAATTGACCGCAACCGGGTGAATGTGTGGTACAGCGCGCCTACGGCATTCCGGATGCTGATGGGGGCGGGCGAGAGCAGTCTGGAGGGCGTCTCGCTGGCCAGTCTCCGCCATGTGTTGTCTGTCGGCGAGCCGCTGAACCCCGAGGTGGTCCGGTGGGGAGCCAGAGTGTACGGCCAGCGGATTCACGATACCTGGTGGATGACCGAAACGGGGGCGATGCTGATCTGCAACTATCCGTCTATGGCAATCAAACCGGGATCGATGGGAAAACCGCTTCCCGGCATTTCCGCCGCGATCATTGACGATAAGGGAAACGTCCTGCCTCCTTACACAATGGGCAATCTGGCGATTCGTACCCCTTGGCCGTCCATGATGCAGCGGATTTGGAACAATCCCGCCAAATACGAGGAATACTTCCGGATTCCGGGCTGGTACGTCTCCGGCGATTCCGCCTATATGGACGACGAGGGGTATTTCTGGTTCCAGGGCCGGATCGACGACGTGATCAATACGGCCGGGGAGCGGGTTGGCCCGTTTGAGGTGGAGAGCAAGCTGGTGGAACATCCTGCAGTAGCGGAAGCTGGTGTCATCGGCAAGCCGGATAGCGTCAGAGGCGAGATCATTAAAGCGTTTATTTCCCTTAGGGAAGGCTATGAAGCAACTGAAGCGCTGAAGCAGGAAATTACCGCTTTTGTCAAAGCGGAGCTGTCGGCGCACGCCGCCCCCCGCGAAATCGAGTTTAAGGAGAAACTGCCAAAGACCCGGTCGGGTAAAATTATGCGGCGGGTGCTGAAAGCGTGGGAACTGCATCTTCCGACAGGCGACCTGTCGACAATTGAAGATTGATCTGTTAAAAATAGTCTGCTTGATCATCATCCAAACTACGCCGCTAATGCAAAAAAACTCCGATACCAACTTGGTATCGGAGTTTTTGTATAGGCAAGCCGGGGCGTCCTCAGCGGCCGCCTGTGTTGGCTTTGGCGCCGTTGCCGTTGGCATTGCCATTGCCGCCTGCGTTGGCTTTAGCGCCGTTGCCGCCGGCATTCCCGCCCGCATTACCTGGCGCAGCGGAGTTGGTGCCTGCGGATGCATTGTCTCCGCCTTGTGCGCTTCCGCCGTTCGTCCCGGCTGCATTCGAGGCAGGTGCACCGGCATCGGTCCCTGCATTGGCTCCGGCATTGCCGCCTGTATTACCGCCTGTATTACCGCCTGTATTACCGCCTGTATTACCGCCGGTATTGGTTCCGTCAGCCGGCGTTCCGGCATTTGTTCCGCCGGCAGACGGGTCAGCCGCTCCTGGATCCACGATGATCATGCCGGGATCTTCGGCAACTGCGTCCGCACCGCCGTCTTGTGTCGGCGATGCCGCTGGCGACGGAGAGCCAGCCGGCGTAGATTCCGGCGTTGCCGTCGGATCCGGTGCTGCCTGGTATTCCGCCGAGGCAGTGCTGGAGGACGTCTCCTGCCCCGCAACGTCGACTGCCGTCACATAAAACGCTGCACCCGCTCCGGCCGGTGTTCCTGTCCGAAAGGTGGTGCCGTCGCCCGCCGAAATGACGTCGACTTTAGCGAAAGAGCCGCCGTTCAGCGAACGGTACAGCCGGTAGCCGATGACATCCGGCGAACCGCTTGGCGAGAAGCGGACAACCGCTTTGCCGCCTTCGTAAGAGACGCTGACGCCGCGCGGCGGCGTAGGAGCGCTGCCGTCGTCCCTGCGCGGATCGACTTTGGTCGGCACATCGGTTTTGGCGTCGCTCGGCAGATAATAGCTGAGCGGTTCATGGTCTTTCATTACTTCAAACGCAGCCAGCAGCTCCTTGATCAGGTCCTGGATCGGCTTCTCGCGCGCGACGACGATTTTCTCTTTCAGGAAATCGTCAGGCGTGCCTTCACGCGGAATATAGTTTACGCCCTGGTAAGTGATATATTTTGCTCTGGAAATCCCGCCGTCGCTGCTCTTCGGCACAAATTTGCTGTTGAACAGGTCGGTGGTGAACTTGTCGGTGAGATCGGTCGGCAGGTTACCGCTGTAGGCGGATACCGTCTTTCTGACGATTCCCTCCGGCTGTTTGAATTCCTTGGTCTTGAACAGATCCGGACGCTGCTCGATCAGCTCGTTCATCACCATGCTCCACAGCTTCTGCGCCTGTTTGCGCTGGTCGCCTACGAGGTAATGGATTTGTTCCTTGTAACCAACCCACACGCCGAGCGTGACATCGGGCGAGTAGCCCATAAACCATACGTCAGCGTAGTTCTGGGTGGAGCCGGTTTTGCCAACGACCGGAACATCGTCAAAATGCTTATACGTCTTGCGGACTTTATCCGCGGTGCCTTCCGTAATGACTGTTCTCAGCATGTCGGTCATTAAATACGCCGTTTGTTGTGAGAATACCCGCTGCGGTTCCTTTTTGTGCTGATACACAATGTTGCCTTCGTAATCCACAATCTTGTCGATCATATACGTCTCGTTAAACGCGCCGCCGTTTGGAATGGCAGCATAGGCGCCAGTCAGCTCCTGAACGGTTACCCCGTATTTCAATCCGCCGATAACGCCGGTCGCATGCGTATAATCGTCGTCCTGGATGGTTGTGATGCCAAGCTTTTTCGTGAAATCCCAGGCCTTCTCGATACCGACTTTTTCGTTAAACAGCTTCAGTGCGGGAATATTCAGTGATTTGTTCAAGGCATACCTTGCGGTAACCAGCCCTTGGTAACGGTTATTGGCGTTCTTCGGGATGTGGTAGCCTTTGCCCCCGTCCTTCAAAATAATCGGAGCATCGTCCACAATGCTGGCCGGCTGGATCATCCCCAGCTCCAGCGCCGGCAAATATGCCGAGATCGGCTTCATGGTCGAGCCGGGCTGGCGCACCATTTGAGTGGCGTAATTCATCTGCTCGAGATTAAAATCCCGGCCTTCGATCATGCCCAAAATCGCTCCGGTTTTGTTGTCGATCAGCATGCCTGCCGTCTGTTCAACACCTTTGGACTTGCTGTCTTTTGTAAAATTGTCGCTGTTTTCGGAAATGCTGTGCATCGCGTTGTACACTTTTTTGTCAATCGTGGTGTACACCCGGTAGCCGCCGGTCATCAGCTGCCGTCTGGCTTCTTCCAGACGCTGCGCGCGGTCGCCTGTTTCTTGTTTCTTCGCGCCGTCGGCGCTTTCATTCAGCTCAAGCAAAATTTCCGATGCCTGGCGCTCCGTCTCCATCATCAAGTAAGGGAAGGTGGCATAGGCTTTTTTGCGGTGCGGCGCGAGCGAACCTTTGATATCGAAGGCCAGCGCCTCATCGTATTGGGCCCCTGTGATTTTGGCTTCCTCCAGCATCCTGCGCAGCACCAGACGCTGCCGGTCCATCGCCCGGTTAAAGGCGTTTTCGTTGAATTCCCCGACCCCGTTAAACGCGGAGTACTTGGACGGCAGCTGGGGAAGACCCGCCAGATAGGCGGCCTGCGCGATATTAAGCTTGCTCAGATCATCCTGGCCAAAAATACCTTTGGCAGCCGCTTTGATCCCAAACAAATTGTATCCGTTCGATCCGTTGCCGAAAGGAACTTTGTTTAAGTAGGCCGTTATAATCTCATTTTTGGACAGGAACCGTTCCAGACGAAGCGATAGTAAGATTTCCTTTACTTTGCGGTCTTCCGTACGGTCTAAGCTTAGAAAAACACGGCGCGCGAGCTGCTGTGTGAGCGTACTGCCGCCGGTTTGCACCGATTCGTTCAGCACTTTCTGCTTGACGGCCCGGAGCGTGCCGCTGACGTCTACGCCCTTGTGCTCGTAGAAATTGTTGTCTTCTATAGCGAGCACCGCGTCAATAATCGTCTGGGGAATATTTTTATACTCGACCAGCCTGCGGTCTTCTTCGGTTCTCAGCTGGCCGATCGGAACGCCGTCACGGAAGTAGGCAAAGCCTGTTACCGCGTTCTGGCTGATCTGCTGCTGAATCATTTGCTCGGACCGTACGGGCTCATCCTTGACTATGGAAGAGACATATCCCGCGACGGCGCCCCCTGCGAACAGCAGGCCCATGACGCCGAAGATAAATGTCCATTTTACGGCGGAACCGAGTTTTTGCAGCCATGATCTCCGGTGGGGACGTTTCGTTGCTTTCTTTTTGCTGGTATCCTCAGCCATCGACGGCAATCCTCCTTTTAACGGAACTATTATAGCATAAATTGGCGCGTTTGAATGCGCTTCGGGCGAAGTCAGAGGGTTTGACTTTTTCAAATCAGGTGTGTTATAACTAAAAACAATTGGATATCGACAAAGGCATTGAAGGACAGAAGTAGAAGGCGGATCAGCGTTTTCAGAGAGTCGGTGGCAGCTGCGAACCGGTAACGCGCCCTTTTGAATTACGGTCCCGAGCCGTCCGGAGGAACGGTCAGCTTTCGCTGAATCCAGTAGTCCGGCACCGGGTGAGCAGCCCGTTATGGCAATGAAGCGAAAGCCGGCAGCGTGCAACTGCAGCGCAGGCTTTAAGTAGGGTGGTACCGCGAGTCTCTTTTCTCGTCCCTTGGGGAGAAAGAGGCTTTTTTTGCGTTTCGAGACAAAGGCAGTGATCATAAGGAGGACAAGAAAGACATGAAATGGGAAGAACTGACACAGGCGCAGCAGCAGGAAGCGGAGCGTCAATTAAGTGTAATCAAACGGGGCGTCGTCGAAATTGTGCCAGAAGAAGAACTGAAGCGTAAAATCATCAAATCGGTCACCACGGGCGTGCCGCTGAATGTGAAGCTCGGGCTGGACCCGTCTGCGCCGGATATCCACGTCGGCCACACGGTCGTCATGCACAAGCTGCGCCAGTTCCAGGAGCTGGGCCATCAGGTGCAGCTCATTATCGGTGACTTTACGGGACGGATCGGCGATCCGACCGGCAAATCGGAGACGCGCAAGCAGCTGACGGAAGAGGACGTAAAACGGAACGCGGAAACGTACAAGAAGCAGCTGAGCAAAATTCTCGATCCGGACAAAACGAAGGTGTTCTACAACTCGGAATGGCTCAGCCCGATGACGTTTGCCGATGTCGTTAACTTGTCGGCCAAAGTAACAGTTGCCCGGATGCTGGAGCGGGATGATTTCACCAAACGGTATCAGGGCGGACTGCCGATCAGCATTCACGAATTTTTTTACCCGCTGATGCAGGGAATGGATTCTGTGGCGCTGAAAAGCGATATTGAGCTGGGCGGCACCGACCAGAAGTTTAACCTGCTGATGGGCCGGACCCTGCAGAAGGAATACGGCGTTGAACCTCAAGTCGCGATTATGACCCCGCTGCTGGAAGGGCTGGATGGCGTCCAGAAGATGAGCAAAAGCCTCGGGAACTACATCGGCATCGATGAAGAGCCTAATGAAATTTACGGCAAATCAATGTCCGTGCCGGACGAGCTGATGCTGAAATACTACGAGCTGGCGACAGACCTCAGCAACGAGGAACTGCAGACGCTAAAAGAAGGAATCGAGCAGGGCACGGTACACCCGCGTGATGCCAAAATGCGTCTCGCCCATACCTTTGTCCGCATGTACCACAGTCAGGAAGCGGCGGATGCGGCGCAGGCCCATTTCGTGACGGTGTTCCAGCAGCGGGCGCTTCCGGACGACATCGAGACGTTTGCGGTTCCCGCGGCTGAGCTGGAGAACGGATCGCTGAAGCTGATCCGTCTGCTGACGCTGCTTGGTTTTGCGGCTTCCAACGGGGAAGCCAAACGCGGCATCCAGCAGGGAGCGGTCAAGCTGAACGAAGCCAAAATCGACGACCCGGCGGCGGACATTACGCCAAAAGACGGCGACATCATCCAGATGGGCAAACGCAAGTTTGCCAAGCTGACGCTAGGGGAATAGACTGCGGTCCGGATAGAACGCAGTACGGTTAGAAGGCAACGGATGAACGCAGTACGGACAGACTGCTGCACGGTACGATAACGTTTCATTCCCTGTTTACGGGGTTGTTGTTCACAGATCCCGGGCTCAGGGGTTGCGGCGCAAACTACCGCATCCGCTGCCTCTTATATTTGCCTCCTATATTATAGAAACAATAGGTGCCTGCTGCGCCTAAACAGCCTGGCAACGGCAAGAAAGCCGCCGTCCTTTCCGCCGCAGAGAACTTCGGTTAGCTGTGGAGGGAGGGCGGCTTTTTGCTGTATGCGGGAATAAGGAATCTGCTGATCAAAAAACATGAAAAAGCCCTCCGGCAAAAACCGGAGGGCTCGATGCTTCCGCAAGTGCGGAAAGCGGATTAACGGTTGTAGAATTCGACGATTTGCTTCTCGTCGATATCCTGGGACAGCTCGGCGCGTTCCGGCAAACGGATGTATTTGCCTTCGAGGGAAGCGTCAGAGAATTCCAGGTAAGCCGGCAGATGCGTACGGTTAGCCAGAGCTTCCTTGATGGAAGACAGGCCGCGGCTTCTTTCGCGAAGACCGATTACGTCGCCGATGCTTACGCGGTACGAAGCGATGTCGACTTTCTTGCCGTTTACTGTTACGTGGCCGTGAGCGACCAATTGGCGCGCGCCAGCGCGGGAATTGGCAAAGCCAAGACGGTAAACCAGGTTGTCCAGGCGGCTTTCAAGCAGGAACATGAAGTTCTCGCCCGCGATACCTTGCTGCTTCTGAGCTTTCTCGAACAGCGTGCGGAATTGCTTCTCGCCCAGACCGTACATGTGGCGCAGCTTTTGCTTCTCGAGCAGCTGCTGACCGTAGTTGCTGATCTTTCTGCGTTGGTTAGCGCCGTGTTGTCCCGGAGGGAACGGACGCTTCAGATCTTTGCCTGTGCCGCTCAGGGAGATGCCCAGACGGCGGCTGAGTTTGAATTTAGGACCGGTGTAACGTGCCATGTTATAGTAGACTCCTTTTTAGATGAAATTTCAGCAGGGCTCTATTTGCGCCGCTTTTCGTATATCGTGATAAGCAATAATGGCATATCACACTGCAGGGAAAGTTCAGCCGCTGCCCCTTCAGTACGAATTGCGTGAGGGTGACACAACGTTACGCCCAATTAAGACTTATACAGTCTTGTTCAACAATAAATATTATATGAATATGGATGGTAAAGTCAAGAACGGATTTTGAAAGAGAAAGTCAAAGATTGTCGTTAGTCCAATAGTCCTAAAATTTTCGCCTAAATCCGGGAAAAATTAGTGCAAAACGGCAGTGAAGCGAGTAAGATATAGTTAAATTGATACAGCAACGGAATTCCGCTGGACAAGCCCGCCCGGGAAGCACCGGGAGCCTGGCCGTCCCAGCGTTGACTGAAAGCAAAGGGGACCTCTTTATGACAAAGCAGGGAGCTTACGGCCATAAAGACGGCCGCCCGTCGAAACCGGCATCCCGCCGGCCGGAAGAAGGCCGCTGGAATGCCGCCGAATGGGTGGCCGAGACGGATATCGTCCGTCATGACTTTCCTTATTTGTCCGGACTGATCTCGGACAGCTACCGCTGCTGGCAGCAGGAGACGGCAAGGACGGGTACGCTGCCGCCTGGCGGAAGCTGCGCGCTCGACCATGAAGGCCGCTGGATCGCCGGCGACGAAGCGGCTGCTGCGGCGCGGGACCGGTACGCGGAGTTGGCCCTGGCAAGCCTTGTGTCCGGCGCTGAAGAAGCGGACTGCCGGGAAGAGGACCGGGCGATATACGCTTATGTCGTCGTCCCGCTTAAGACCCGCTCATCAGGCGAGACATTTGCCTTCCTCGGGCTGAAGCTGTCCGCCGACGTGCTTGCTTCCGCCGGCAGCGCGCTGCCTTTGGCGCTTGGTCTGCATTACCGGTCTGTTTTTTACCGGTCGTTCGAGTTTGGACTGATTAAAGATATGGCGGGCACACATCTGCTGGAGAAACGGGAGCATGACCAGAAGACTATGCTGTTCCAGCTTGTCCGGCGCATGCACGACAATATCGGCGTGGACGAGATTTTGAGCGAAGTGATCGAATGTATGATGGAGCTGTGTCCCGAAGCCAAGCTGGAACTGTTCATCTCCCAGGACCACCGCAGCCGGAACCCGCGTGTCAAGCCGCTGCCGCTCCGCTGGGAGACGCAGGATGTCCGGGCCCGCGCATTTAAGGACGGCCGAGCTACCCTTCAGATTACAACGCAGGAAGACGGACGTGTGATAGAGCTTGGTCTGCCGCTTGCGGGGAAGCAGGGGATTTACGGGGTGTTTCATTTTATAATGGAGCATCCCGAGCTGGGGGAAACGGACATCCGTTTTTTGTCTATGGTCGCCGACACGGCAGGCACTGCGTTTGAGAACGCCAAGCTGCACGAACGGGCAAACCAGCTGATCCGTGAACTGCGCATGAGCAACGAACTGACGCAGCGGCTGAACCAGAGCTTGAAGCTGAAAGATATTTTTCAGTGCGCCTTCGAAGAGTTGATCGATATGTTTCATGCGGATTACTGCTGCATTCTCTACCGCAAAGAAGACTGCTGCGGATTAGAAGCTGTTGCCTGCAATCACCCCGCGCTTGTGGGCGAAACGATTGAGGTTGGCAAAGGTCTCGGCGGAATCGTCTATGCAACGGGAGAATCAATGATTTTATCCGATTATATGGATCAGGTGGAATCCAGCTCCCGTCTGATGAACCTGACCGGCTCGCAGTCGCTGATCGCCACACCGCTTAGCGTAGGCGGCGAGATCAAAGGAGCAATTATGCTGACCCACCGCAACCGGGATTATTTTTCGTATGATAACTACCGCCTGCTGCAGGCGATGGCGGGACAAATCGGCCTTGCGGTGGGCAATGCAGCGCTTCATGCGGAGGTAAGGCGGCTGGCGAACCGGGACAGCCTGACGGGCCTGTATGCCCGGCATTATCTCGACGATGAGATCCATACCAGGCAATCCACCGACTTTTGCGGCTCGCTGATTGTGGTGGATATCGACCAGTTCAAGCTGGTAAACGATACGTATGGGCATCAGCAGGGAGACCGGATTCTCAAGACGGTTAGCGAGATCGTCCGCTCCTCGGTGCGCGGAGGGGACATTGCAGCCCGCTGGGGCGGAGAGGAGCTTGCAGTTTATCTTCCGCAGCTCGGCATCC
Source organism: Paenibacillus nanchangensis (assembly GCF_046543445.1). Classification (NCBI taxonomy): domain Bacteria; kingdom Bacillati; phylum Bacillota; class Bacilli; order Caryophanales; family Paenibacillaceae; genus Paenibacillus; species Paenibacillus nanchangensis. Next base: position 97,616 of record NZ_JBHOFD010000004.1, on the reverse strand, counting down.
GGCAGGCGGCACGCATCGCGGAACGCATCCGGGAGAGGGTACAGTTTGAGACCGAGCCTCCTGTCACGGTTTCGTGCGGCATTGCCGAATGGAGCTGGACGGATGAAGGGGTGAGTGTAGAATCACTCTTTTACCGGGCCGATATGGCATTGTACGAGGCAAAAAACGGAGGACGAAACCGAATTGTGGCGGATAGGAACCGGACCGTGAGAGCCGGCACACACCCCATGGCGTAAGCTGTGGGGCTTTTTTTTGCTATTCCATCTAAGGTGTGTACGCAAACTGAAAATCAAGGAAATACTCTGGTAAAATATGAGCTATGAGATGAAGATACGAGATAACAGACCGTGAGCGGCAAGTCGTTCAGATGTTTTTACCGCCAGCCCGAAAATCACAAGGAGGCCGACCACCTAAAGACCGTCGGCAGATGCTAAATGCCATCCTGTGGGTTGCCCACAGCGGATTACCACCGAATGCGATACCGAGGTTTTTCCGGACCCAGAGGACGTTATTTCTGAAATTCTTGGGCTTTTGGGTTGCCTTGCGGACTCCAGATTCGTTTATTCGTACCGAAAACATCCAAACTAAGGATTCTCCGCGTAAATAACTGCATCTGAGTCCGTCACTTTGCCAAAACACGGAATAATCAGCAAATAAGGCATCCTCAGTCCGTACACTTGTACCCCTACTTTCTCTGGCAGCTACAAAAGGCGGGAAACTGGGATGAAATCCTGAAGCGCGTTACCATTGAACCCGATTTTGAGTAGATGATGTTGGAGCCACCATAGTTCAAGTCCATCAGCATGGGGCCGGCGCAAAAGGGGCAAAGCAAGGCAAAGCAAGCAAGCGATTGGACGTTCCCGAAGCGGATTAACGACCAAGATTCATGCCGTGACTGATGCACTGGGGAACCCGCTACGCTTTGAATTCACACCTGGACAGGCACACGATTCCGTGATGGGTTACGAAACGCTTTCAGCTCTGGATCTACAGAACCATCAAGTGTTGGCAGATTGGGCTTACGATAAGGATGCCATTGTTACCTTGCTCAAGGAGCAAGATGCAACTCCCGTCATTTCGAGCAAGCAAAACCGTTGAAAGAAATGAGCCTATGACAAGGATACTTATAAAGAACGGATTTAATCGAATGCTTTTTTAACAAAATGAAAAATTATCGGCGCTTGGCAACCCGCTATGACAAGACAGCGAGTATGTTCAGGGCTTTTTTGGCGTTGATTTCAATGAGGATATGGCTTAAATAGCTTTGCGTACAGGCCCTAATTGACTGAGCTAGCGAGTGCCAGCCCCGACTCACCTGCATGTCTCCAATTCTGTCGATGAACCTATGAAGGACAGGAAAGCGGGCTGGCGCGGAGGCAATTTGGAGCTGCAGAAGCGCAGCTTGCCTTTATTTCGGGTTCGACGTTCTATACAGACCGAACTGAAGAAATACAGGATGGCGGGGATGACACGGAGGCAATTTGGAGATGGAGGAGCGAACGCGTTTGCCTTTATTTTCGGAGTTCATCCGCTAACTGTGTCTACTAATCAAGAACTCCGAAAATAACAGCAACCGGAAGTCCCAAATTCGCCGCAGCGGCAGCTCCGCTCCACCTGTATATCAGTCGATGAGCCACGATCGACAGGAAAGCGGGACGGACTAGAAAGTTCAGCGAATCCCGAATAACCTCTCATTGGCGCGGAGACGCTACGACATATATGACCTGGAAAAGAGGCGCCAACGATGAGCAGTGGAATGTGGAGACGGAAAGGATACCGGCTGGTGATGGCCGTTTCACTTATATGGGCAGTTTCGGGCTGCGGCGGCGCTGATGACGAAGCCGGAGCGAAGGAAGAGCTGGGGTGGGCGCTCGCCGGGCTGGCCGGGAGTGACGCTGTCACCTTTGAAGGGGCGGCAGCGCTTGTGCTGGATGGACAGACGGATACGCGCCAATCGTTGTATTTTGGAGGATCGCTGGAAGGGCACAGCCGTCTCAGCATGTATACGCTTCTACCGGACGAGCAGGAAGGCGGCCGGTTGGCTCAGGCAAGCGTACGGGCTGCATCGCCGGCTCCGCTGTATGTCAAACTGAAAAAAACAGACGGCAAATGGACGGGAAGCGCCATGGAGGCGGAGGAGCGCAGATTGGCGGGATTCAACCCGTTCAAGAAGCTGGAAGAGCTTGGTACAATGAAGGAGCTCAAGGTTGCAGAGGAGGCTGGTGCGGGACGGGGGCTTCGGGTGCTGCGGGTGGAGCTGCCGCCTGAGCAGGCCCGGCTTACGATGAAACGGGAGCTGGAGGCGGAGATGGAAGACGTCCTTGCCGCTGCGAAGGCGGGCCGCAGCAATCTTGAACCGCAGCTGGAGGCGCTCTGGAAGCGGGAATGGAATCATCTGTCCCAGCGGCTGGAACAGTCGGAGGTCGGTCTGGTGTACCATCTCACGGTGGACAAAAAACGTAATCTGCCACAGCGGCTGACGATGCGCCGGACAGTCGTTTCTCCCGGGGGGGAAGCGGAGGAGGCCTTGGTTTCGGAGATCGATTTTTACGGCTACCGCTAAGGTTCATATTGAGGTCCTTGACCTTGCGCTCCTGTGGCGGCGTGCTACAATAGATAAGGCTATCTAACCAAGAGAGCACCTGACAGAAAGGAAGAGAGAGATAATGAAAGATCCCAGAATTCAGCAGCTCGCAGAAAATCTGGTCGGCTATTCCATCGACCTGCAGCCTGGCGAAAATGTGCTGGTGGAAATGATCGGCAACGAACGGGACCTGATCAAAGCGGTGGTGGAGGAAATCGGCAAACGCGGCGGCCGCGCTTTCGTACAGCTGACGGACCGGACCGTGCTGCGCAGCATGCTGATGCATGCGACCCAGGAGAGCATGGAGACGTGGGCGGAGATCGACTTGAACCGCATGAAGCAGATGGATGCTTACATCGGGATTCGCGGCGGCGACAATGTCAACGATCTGGCCGACGTTCCAGAAGACAAAATGAAGCTGTATAACAAATATTACTCCCACCCGGTGCACAGCGAGCAGCGTGTCAAGCATACGAAGTGGGTCATTTTGCGGTACCCGAACGCCAGTCTCGCCCAGTTGGCCAACACGACGACCGAAGCGTTTGAAGACTTCTACTTCTCCGTGTGCAATCTGGACTACGCCAAAATGGACAAAGCGCAGGACGCGCTGGCTGAGCTGATGAACAAAACGGACAAGGTGCGCATCAGCGGACCGGGAACGGACCTCAGCTTCTCCATCAAGGGCATCGGCGGCCAAAAATGCTCGGGCCAGCGGAATATCCCCGACGGCGAAGTCTATACGGCTCCAGTCCGTGACTCCGTCAACGGTACGATCAGCTATAACGCCACGACGCTTTATAACGGCGTGACGTTCGACCAGGTGAAGCTCACCTTCAAGGACGGCAAAATCATTGAAGCCACAAGCAGCGATACGAAGCGGCTGAACGATATCCTTGATTCTGACGAGGGCGCCCGTTATATCGGCGAATTTGCCATCGGATTCAACCCGTATATTTTGCATCCGATGAAAGACATTCTGTTTGATGAAAAAATTGCAGGCAGTCTGCACTTTACGCCGGGACAGGCGTATGAGGTGGCTGACAACGGCAACCGTTCCTCCATTCACTGGGATCTGGTGCTGATTCAGCGGCCGGAGTACGGCGGCGGAGAGATTTATTTTGACGACCGGCTGATCCGCAAGGACGGGCTGTTTGTCATACCGGAGCTCGAAGGTCTAAATCCTGAGAACCTCAAGTAAACTTAAACAAGAAAACACCTTGCACAGGTAAGCGGATTCAATGTATCATGTAAGGGATAAGACAAGACCAGACTGATAATCACGTTGCGGAGGGATTTTTATGTCCAGTAACAATGCGGCAATTGTTGAAATTGCACAAACGGCAAGCCGGTTTAATTCTTCGATCGTTCTGCAGGCCGACAACAAGTACATCGATGTGAAGAGCATTCTCGGATTGTTCACGACGCTTGTATCGAGCCAAAGCTATGAGCTCCATGTCCACGGTACGGACGCTGAAGAAGCGAAGAAGGCCATGAGCGAAGTGTTTGCCAAACACGGTCTGAACTTTACGGTTGTTGGGGATTAATATTTTTTTCAATGTAAGATGGGGGCTGTCTCATAGGTAGACTTTCTACTCAGAAATAGCCCGTACTTATTTGAGTAGCAGGAAAAGACAGCAGGGCATCTATTCTCCCGTTATTGGAGAATAGATGCCCTTCGTTTTTGGTCCACTGTGGCTAGCTTCAGTACATTATGGGCAAGCGAAAGCCAACCGACCTCAAGCGTCACTTTTTCCATGCCTCGAAGGAGAAAGCGCCGGAAGCCCCGGTTGTTCTTCAGTTGTCCAAATACACTTTCCGGTTCCGTCATTCGACGTGCGGCCAGGGAATAACCCTCCTCGCTTCGCCGGATGTCTCGAGCCTGAATCTGGTAACGCAGCCTCTCCAGACTGATAACCACTTCCCGATTTCCCGCTGCCTTCGTGCAGCGTTCCTTCAGCGGACAGCCCTCGCAGCTATGGCTTCGGTAATGATGTAGGTGAATTTCATAGCCACTTGGGAGAGTCGCCTTGCTCTCTTTGCGGAAATGCAGTGTTTCTCCGGCGGGACACGTCCACGTATCCTGGGTTTCGCTGTACGTCCAGTTCTCAATCTTGCCGAAATTTTCTTACGGGTCGCTGCGGTCCGGCCAGCCACATGAAAGGGAGGTTCTCTCGCACGGCTTTAGCGATTTGACGAGACGAATAGATCCGCTGAGTATAGGCGTAACTTTAGCAAGCACTTTAAGGTGGTAGCTGTCGCGGCCACCGCCGGGATAGGACGCGTCAAAGATGGCGTCGTCCAGCCGATTGACGGCCGCATTCACACAACACGAACGAGGTGGTTTCAGGGATATCTTCTTCCAGATCCATTGGCAAGCAAAATTGGTCCATGGTATATTGAATGTACAAAAGAAACCACTCCTTTGTAATGTTTGGGTCGTACCGACATTTTAGCAAAGGATGGTTTCTTTTTTTGCTTTTTTTAAGATTGTAGAAACAGTTTAGCGTATCTCTAACTCAAAAACGAGGGGTGTCTCAAGCAGCCATTTCATGGCTTTTGGGACACCCCCATTCAGACCGCGGCCAGATTTCTGTTAATAACCTCACTTAACCCATAAAATCTTTACGTGTTGATCGTAATGACCGGCGTAGAGATGGTAGGCTGAGTGGTGATCGTAGACGTCACATTAGCAAAGCTGGCTACTTCAAGAATCACGGGGACTCCAACTGAAATATCAGTCGTATCGAGTACCAGACTTGCCGGAGTAACGGTGGACAAAGAACTCTGTTGCAGTACGCCGTTGACATACACGTTAAAATACTCATTGGTTGACAAAGTGGGAAGGACTGTCACCGGATCATTATCATCATTAACAAAACTGCCAGCAAGAATAGTCGTAACTCCCCCGGCAATGTCACCGGCAGCTACTGATGCGAAAAAACGAGTGGCCGCCGGAGTCACAACAGTACCGATGGTTCCTCCTGATGCAACCGGAGTGGTGGAAACGGCTGTATAGACAGGTTTAATAACCGGCATGTTTTTCACCCCCTTTCATTTCAGGCTTACTATACGATATGAACGATACTAGCTATCGCCACGGCCAACGATCATTGCTCACTGCGGAAATTGAATGTATTAATCTTTTGCAAATCCAAGTTATTAGCCTAATCGGATAGGGGCATTTACCGTACTATAATGAAACGGAGTAGGAGGAGGTAATGAGTTTGACACTCATTAAGCGTTCAGGTTATTGCCAGGTTAACAAGAAATGCAAAGCGAAAAAGGGAATAAGAAAAAAGAGAAAACTTAAAACAGGTCTGTTGAAGGCTAAAAAAATCAAATCGACAAGACCGATGAATCTAAAATACAAATATAGAGCAGCAAAAGGCCCCCTGAAATTACGTGCAGTCTCTAAGAAACACAGAGCACAAGGCGTGACAGAAGCCCGCTTGGAACAGATCCTTCATGAATTCAGATGTCTGCAGCGAGATAGCGGAGCGCAAGGGCAGCCAGGGCACAACGGCACCGGGGGTGCTCCTGGCGCGGCGGGAGCTCATGGGCCGGCAGGTCCTCAAGGCGAGCGGGGAGAGACGGGCCCGGCGGGACCGCAAGGCGAGCGGGGAGAGACGGGCCCGGCGGGACCGCAAGGCGAGCGGGGAGAGACGGGCCCGGCGGGACCGCAAGGCGAGCGGGGAGAGACGGGCCCGGCGGGTCCGCAAGGCGAGCGGGGAGCGACGGGACCAGCGGGCCCGCAAGGCGAGCGGGGAGAGACGGGCCCAGTGGGCCCGCAAGGCGAGCGGGGAGAGACGGGCCCAGTGGGCCTGCAAGGCGAGCGGGGAGAGACGGGCCCGGCGGGACCGCAAGGCGAGCGGGGAGAGACGGGCCCGGCGGGTCCGCAAGGCGAGCGGGGAGCGACGGGCCCGGCAGGCCCGCAAGGCGAGCGGGGAGAAACGGGCCCGGCAGGTCCGCAAGGCGAGTGGGGAGCGACAGGCCCGGCAGGTCCGCAAGGCGAGCGGGGAGAGACAGGTCCGGCAGGTCCGGCAGGTCCGCAAGGCGAGCGGGGAGAAACGGGCCCGGCGGGCCCGCAAGGCGAGCGGGGAGAGACGGGCCCGGCAGGTCCGCAAGGCGAGCGGGGAGAGACGGGCCCGGCAGGTCCTCCTGTTGACATTTCCAATATTGTTGTAGTTCCTGCGATTTTCAGATATTTTTATTTTGCCCCATCCAATATTACGGGTTCTCTCACGATTCCAGCCACCCAATTTACAAATGACAATGGTAAAAGTGTCAGCCAATTTGCCGGAGCGGGTAGTAACAGCTTTCTCAATTTATACATCAACGGTGTTATGCAGGAAGGCAGGCTGTATTCAGTAAAGGACAACTCCTTATTGCTTCAGTTGGATGGAGATACCGTATTGGCAGGCTCCCCTATTATTCTTGAAATTGTCCAACTTTTCTTGAAAACGGCAAGCTGATATGACTCCAACTCTTCAGATGAGACTATGAATTTGGAGAATCGGGTCCCCAAACGCTGGACACTTCGAAAAAGTGTTTAGCATGCAGGTGACTTTCCAAACGCCGATAATGTTTCATTTTATTAAAAAAGCATGCATGCTTCAGGATTTCATCCCAGTTTCCCGCCTTTTGTAGCTGCAGAGAAAGTAGGGGTACAAGTGTACGGACAGAGAATGCCTTATTTGCTGATTATTCCGTGTTTTGGCAAAGTTGCGGACTCAGAAGCACCTATTTACGCGGAGAATCCATCGTTTGGATGTTTTTGGAACGAATAACGGCCTTTGAGTCCGCAAGGCATACCAAAAGCCCAAGAATTTCAGAAATAACGGCCGCTGGGTCCGCGAAGACCTCCGTATCACGTGCTGTGGTAATCCGCTGCGGGTGTGTCACAGGAGAGGATTCGTAGATCGATCTGACAATAAACAGGTGTAGATTCAGGGTGTAGATCCAGGGTTGATAGCATTTCGTAACCCATCACGGAAGCATTATGAACCCACAAACGGACGGAAATCCCCACTGGATCTGCCGGGGATTCAATTTAAACTGCCTGAATCCACTTTAAAGTGCCTACGATTCGCCGTGGGTACCACGTACAAATAATGAATATGAACTTTTTTTTCATCAAACCAAACCAAACCAAAACAAAACAAAACAAAACACCGGTGAACGACGGGACGCAGTAGTTGGAGTGAGCATATTCTCCGCTGTGGTGAGTTTGTCGTGCTCGTCGATGATGCTTTAAAAAGCGATTGGAACAACGGTCCGTTCGCGGAGCGTCCTCACCAGAGTTAGCTAGCGTATCTCCAACTCAAAAACGAGGGGTGTCTCAAGCAGCCATTTCATGACTTTTGAGACACCCCTTTTTTTTGCCGGTCAGGAAGTGAGGATGGGGTCATTCCTTGCCGCAGCCCGCCCCGGAAGCTTTTCTGGACAAGGCTTCTTGTATTGACGCCGGATTTCGACTAATATTAAAGGAAATAGCGCTGCAGCTGTAACTTTGGGACATGGGGGGGATCAAGGATGACTTCATCGGAATTGCAGGAACAGCTTAACCTGAAAGCCATTACTCTTCTTCAAGAAGATGCCGATAAAATTCAAAAGCTCATTAAAGTACAGATGGAGAATCTGGCAACCCGGTACTGCCCTCTCTATGAGGAGGTTCTGGACACCCAGATGTACGGCTTCTCCCGTGAAGTGGATTTTGCGGTGCGGGCCGGGCTGGTGCCCGAGGCGGCCGGCAAGACGATTCTGAGCGAGCTGGAGCGGAATCTGGCGGTACTGTACGAAGCGTTGAACAAGAAGGCGGCGGGTGCGGCGGAATAGCCTGTAGGCGATACCGAAGCCCCGATAGATCGTACTTATTTCATATGTAGACAGACAAGAAGCGCCTGCCGGTGATCCGGCAGGCGCTTCTTGTTAGGCCGGCTGACCGATTTCCTAGACGAGGAAAAAGGAAACGCCGAGAATAAGGTAGACGGCCAGCAGCAGCAGCCCTTCATACCAGTTTGTTTTGCCGTCCTGCGTAATCGATTTGGCGATGAATACGGCCACGGCAATCGCTACAATTTCGATCGTCGTGAACACGATGTCCATGGTTTCGCCAAGGAAATAGCTCGCGAAGATCAGAACCGGGGCGACGAACAACGCAATCTGGAGACTGCTGCCGACCGCGATCTCCACGGCGGCCCCAATTTTGTTTTTCATCGCCAGCAGGATGGCGGCGCTGTGTTCGGCCGCGTTGCCGACGATGGCGACCAGGAAGGCGCCTACGAAGATCTCGCTAAGGCCAAACCGTTCGGTTAACGTCTCCAGCGTACCCACCAGCCACTCACTGACAAAAGCGACCATGACGGTAGCCAGAACAAGGTAGATAATCGATTTGCCTTTGGACCAGACCGGCGCATGCTCGTGCGGCAGCTCTTCCTTCGAATCTTCCGTGACATCCTCCAGGTATTTTTTGTGAGTAATCATGGAGAACAGCAGCCAGGCAAGATACGACAGAATCAAGATACCGGCGACCACCAGACTGAGCGTCTTCGTTTCCTGTTCCGTGATCGAATGCGTATCAAGGAACATTGCGGGGACGAACAATGCGATTACCGCGACGATCATCAGCGAGCCATTGAGTCCGGCAAGCGTGACGTTAAAGCTCTGAACCTTGTACTTCATGCCCCCTGCAAAAATACTGAGACCAAGCACAAGCAGCAGGTTGCCGATGATGGAACCGGTCAAGCTCGCTTTAACCATGTCGAACAGCCCGGCTTTGACAAGGAAAAAAGCGATGATCAGTTCGGCCGCGTTGCCGAAGGTTGCGTTCAAAAATCCGCCCAGGCGCTGTCCGGCGTAGTGAGCCACACTTTCGGTCGCTCTCCCCAGGAAGCCTGCGACGAACACGACGGCCACGGCAGACACCGCAAATTGCAAAGTGTGATCCCAGTGGGCGAAGTGTCCGATTGCGCTGAGCGCAAACGTAATAATAAGCAAAGCAGGCGAAATCCATTTCTTCACTTCAGACACACCCCAGTCGATATGTAATGTGTAAATCCTAACTCAATATACCCAAAAAAATACCGGGTGTAAACGAACAAAGGAAACGATTTGCTTTTTAGCCTGTTTAGGAATTACAATAATTGATAATGAGCGTAAGGGGGATATGGCATGGCGGAACAACTTCAACTGGAACACGGGAATATCCGGATATCGAACGATGTCGTTTCAAAAATCGCCGGTCTGGCTGCACTGGAAACTCCGGGGATCGCAGCCATGTCCGGAGGATTGTCCGAAGGCTGGGCCAAGCGGCTCAGCGGCAAAAATGTGCAGAAAGGCGTGACAGTGGAGGTCGGCCAGCTGGAAGCGGCGGTTGACCTGCGGATTATCGTCCTGTACGAGACGCCGATCCATGAAGTCTGCCGGATGCTGCAGCAGAATGTGCGCGAAGCCGTGGAGAGCATGACCGGCCTGCGCGTGGTCGAAGTGAACGTCAAGGTGGAAGGCGTCGCCTTCAAGAATGACGAGATCGCCTAAGGATAGGTTCAGTTTACTCACCGGAACTAGACCTGGCGAGGACAGAACACTAGACTGGGTAAGAACGGAACATTAAACCTGATCTGGCCCTGCATCGGATTCAGATCCGAGAACTACAGCTGCACAGATACAAAAAAAGACTGCCAATCGCGGCAGTCTTTTTTTGTATGGAGTGCGGTCATCGGCCGTGTGCTCACTTTTCGCCGGGAACGTCTCAAAGCCGGCAAAACAAACCGGCAGCGGGCCTTGAAAAAGGCAGAGCTGCCGGTGCATGAACACGTTTATCCTGGCGTCTAACGGGCTTGTCTAGCCGAACGGATTACCCGCAGCGGCTGATCCTCTTTGACAACGACGGATTTGGTATGTTCCTCTTTGACCGGGCGGTTGCTCTCGCGCGAGATGCTAAGCACGATCCCCATCGCCAGCAGAGTAACCAGCATGGAGGAACCGCCGTAGCTGATGAACGGCAGTGTTACGCCTGTCAGCGGGATTGTTTTGGTGACACCGCCGATATTAATGAATGCCTGAATCGCAATTAGGCCCATCACGCCGATGCCGACCAGCGTGCCAAATGGATCGTTGCACCGGAGGGAGACCAGAATTCCCCGGAGAATAAAATACAGATAGACAAGCAGAAAGATACAGGTGCCCACAAATCCTAGCTCTTCGCCGATGACAGCAAAGATGAAATCCGTATAGGGATAAGGCAGATAATGGAGCTTCTGGACACTCTGTCCGATTCCCGAGCCGCCGACACCGCCTTCGCCAATTGCGATCAGGGACTGGATAATATGAAAGCCTGTCCCCTCCGGATCCTTCATTGGATCGAGGAAGGCTTCAATCCGTCCATGGCGGTAATCCTGTTCGGCCGCCGTCTGGCCGGAATTCGATACTGCATCAATCCCCGCCTTGACACCGAAAACGATGCCTGCGCCAAGGATAAGCAGCGCCACCGAACCCATAATATGCTTCAGACTGGCGCCCCCGCTGTAAATCACCAGACCGCTGGTAGCCACCAGAATAAAGCAGGTGCCGAGGTCGTTCTGCATGTAGATCAGTCCGGCAACGATACCAACGATCACCATGACCGGGATGTACCCGGTGCGGAGGTCACGGAAGCGTTCGCCTTTCTTCGAGATCAGTGCGGACAAGTATAAAATAATGGACAATTTGGCCAGCTCGGAAGGCTGGATCCCGAGCGTGCCGATGCTGAGCCAGCTGCTGGCGCCGTTGATGCTGCCCATGAACATCACGATCGTCAAAAAGAAGAGGGTAACGATAAACATTGGAACATACAGCTTCTTAAACTTGCTGTAATGCATGTTCATGGCGACCAGCATAATCGCTGTACCGAGCCCGGCCCAGATGAACTGCTTCTTGATGAAATAAAGGGAGTCCCCCCGGAAATTCAGGCTGGCACTGGAACTGTACACCATAATCAGGCCAAAACCCACCAGCAGCAGGGTTAAAATCAGCAGCTGAAAGTCGGGAGCACCCTTTCTGGCCGGCGCGGAATTTGCATTTTGCTTCATCATGGAGATTCTTAGGCCTCCAGCAGCTGTTTCAGATCCAAGATACGCCGTCCGGCGATATCGAGCACCTTCTTCGGAACAGGCGATTCATACTCCAGTCCATGGGGAAAGGTCGCTTTGCCCAGATATACCGCCTCGATCGCCAGTACGGCGTCCGGCTTCTCCAGCTTGCTTTCGACGGCGCGGGTATTGATCCGCAGGTAGTATTCCGCGCTCGTCTCATCGTCCACAATTTTGGAATCGTATGTAGCACGGTAATACTCCCACTGCCAGCGGATAAAACCCGCTTTCTCCGCGCTTTCGTCCAAGTAAGCGAGATCGCTTTTCAAACCGACAAGACCCGTGTTCTCAAAGATCATGCGCGATAAGTCCCCCTTCAGGAAGGTTTTGGATGTGTATAGTAACAAATTGTTCACGTTCTACCTCATGATAGTATGTTTCCTAAGCTTGCGCAAGACTTGGGGAGCCGTTTGGATACCCAGTTTTCAGGCGATCTGCTACAATAAAATGAACACAGTGTCCCGTCTCCCGCTTTGCCTTGGCAGAGTGACCCTGAAGCAGGCGGGCCGGGAGCTTGAAGGGAATGGATAATTATGGGGAAAAAGTCTGTTGAGGAGCTGTTTGCCGGTATGGTCGCCACGCGCCGGCATCTGCACCGTCACCCGGAGCTGTCGTACCAGGAGAAGGAAACGTCGGATTTTGTGGCGGACAAGCTGGCGGGTTTGGGGCTTGAAGTGATCCGCAGCGGTTCGGGCTACGGCGTAACCGGCATCATCAAAGGGAGCCTTCCGGGGCCGTGTGTGGTGCTGCGGGCGGACATGGACGCGCTTGCGATTCAGGATGAGAAGACCAGCGAATACGCTTCGTCAAAACCGGGGGTGATGCATGCCTGCGGCCATGACGGTCACACGGCGATTCTGCTTGCTGTGGCGGCTTACTACAGCGAAAGAAGGGACGAGCTGCGGGGAGAGCTGCGGTTTCTGTTCCAGCCAGCTGAGGAAGTCTGCCCCGGCGGAGCAGTCGGGATGATTGCGGAAGGCGCGCTGCGGGGAGCGGATGCGATTTACGGACTGCATCTATGGACGCCGCTGCCGGTAGGAACAGCCGGGAGTTTGGCGGGTCCGCTTATGGCTTCCGCGGACGAATTTTTTATTGACCTGATCGGCCGGGGCGGCCATGCGGGCACGCCGCATGTAGCTGTTGACAGCATCGCCGCTGCGTCGGCGCTGGTCCTGCAGCTGCATACAATCGTCAGCCGTTCAGTCAATCCGCTCCGCCCGGCGGTGCTGAATGTGGGAACGATTCAAGGGGGAACCGCGCAGAACATCGTTGCGGAGCAGTGCCGAATTACCGGGACCGTCCGGGCCTTCGATGAGGAGAGCAGGCTGCTGATCCGCCGGCGGATCGAGGAGATGGCGGCAGCGGTTGCCGAGGCTTACGGCGCCAGAGCGGAAGTTGACTATTTGATGGGTTACCCGCCGCTGGTGAACGATGAAGCGGAATGCCGGCGGTTTTTCCGGGTGGCCCCAGCGGCGCTTGGCGAAAATGTGAGCGTGGTGGAGCTGGAGAAGCTGATGCCCGCCGAGGATTTTGCTTATTATCTCAATGAGATTCCGGGATGTTTTATGTTTGTAGGGGCCGGCAACCCGGCAAAAGATGCGGTGTATCCGCACCATCATGCGCGTTTTGATTTTGATGAGATAGCGATGCTGCACGGTGCCCGGCTCTTGATTGCGATGGCGGATTCCCGGCTGTCTGAAGCGTAAGCTAAGGCGTATTCAGGTACGTAGGCTGGTGCATCATTTAAGCGCATAGAAGTGTATTGAAACGGAGAACCTATCCCAGTATATGGCTAGGCCGCACCGCCCAGGCGGAGCGGCCGGCCGCGTCAAGCTCTGCCTTCGGCAGGAGCAGGCGGCGCTAATACTGAAGGAGGGTTTTTTGTCATGAAAACGGTAAAGGATGTAATGACCGAGCAAGTGGTTACAGTCACTCCACAGGACAATATTTATGAAGCCGCTGTGAAAATGCGGGACAACGACACCGGCATCATCCCGGTTGTGGACGAGTCCGACCGCAGCACCCTGATCGGCGTCGTAACCGACCGGGACCTTGTCATCCGCGGGTATGCCGACAAACATTCCGGATCTACCGGCGTAGAGACCGTGATGACACGCGATATCCGGACGGCTTCGCTGGATATGTCTGTTGATGAAGCTGCGGACCTGATGGCTTCCCAGCAGGTACGGAGACTCCCGGTAACGGATAACCGCCGTCTGCTTGGAATCGTATCCATAGGCGACCTGGCAGTGCGCGGCGTCTACGCGGATGAAGCTGGCAGTGCATTGTCCAGCATTTCGGAGCAGCAGCTGCATTAACACCCGGCCTTGGCCGTCCGCTCCGCGCCAAGCGGTCAGGGCAGGCCAGGGCCTCTTTGCTTACATAGGGTGCGTCCGTACGGATGCCGTTGCGTACGGATGCCGTTACCCAACGGGCCCCCTCGGGACCCCAGGAGGGCCCCCGGGAACCCGGGAGCCCCCCCCCCAGGGACCTTTGGGGAAACGCGGCATCCGCTGCGAAAGGAGGAAACCGAAATGCTTCATCTGGGCCCATGTCTTGTTCAATCCGACCGGACCATTATCGTAGACGGGCGGCATCCGGATTCGCGGGAGGCTTACAGAATACTGACTGCGTATGCGGAGCCCGCTCTTTGTCCAGGCGAGCTGAGAGTCTCCATCTACCGTCTGACCCCGCTGTCCTTGTGGACCGCTGCGGCCTCCGGCTGGTCTGAGGACTCGGTGCTTGGCTCGCTTGCTGATTTATCGGGCAGGGAAGTTCCGCCCGCTGCCGCAGAATTCGTCAAACGCCAAATTTCCCGGTATGGCAGGCTGCGGCTGATCCGTATGGAAGAACTGCCAGCCGTAACAGAAACGGAAACGGCTGGCCGCCTGCTGCTCGAAGCTGATACGCCTGAGCTTCTGGATGAACTGGCCGAAGCACTGGCAGCGGAAGGCTTCTACCGGTGCGGAGAAAGGCGTATGGCCGGTGAGGCGGGGGCCCGGGGTTCAGTTAAGCAGACGCTGCTGGCGCTGGGTTATCCCGTTCTGGATCAGGCCGGTTATCAGAACGGCAGGATGCTTCCCATCGCCTGGCGCGGCCTGGAAGGAGCGGGGGACGCCTGGCGCGGTCCGGACGGGATAGGCGACGGCACGGCCGTATTTTCGCTGCGCGGGTATCAGCAGGAAGCGGTCCGCCGTTTTCTCGGACTAAGCGTCCGGGGGAGTAATTTTGACGGGACAAGTATAGGAAAAAGAGACGGCGATGGTAAAGGGAAAGAAAGCGGCACAGCTGGCAGAAATGGTACGGATCAAAGGAGCAGCATTGCTGGCAGAAATGGCATGGATCAAAGGGGCAGTTGGAGTGGAATAAACAGCTTTGTAGAGGCAGGCAGGACCGGAAGCAGTAACGGTGAATGGAGCGGCACGGCCGGTTGCAGCGCTGATGAAGGCAGCGGCATAATTGTTTTGCCCTGCGGGGCGGGGAAGACGATCGTTGGGTTGGCCGCCATCCTTGAGCTGCAGTGTGAAACGCTGATTTTGACCTCCAGCTCGATGTCGGTCAGCCAGTGGATCAGGGAGCTGCTGTCCCGGACGACGCTTTCGCCGGAATCGGTAGGTGAATATACAGGGGAGCGAAAGCGGACCAAGCCGGTTACAGCGGCGACGTATCAGATGCTGACTCACCGGTCCGCAAAAGACGGCGGATTCACTCATATGGGCATCTTCAAGGAACGGGAATGGGGGCTGATCATCTACGACGAGGTACATCTGCTCCCCGCCCCCGTCTTTAGATTGGCGGCAGAGCTGCAGGCCACGAGACGGCTTGGGCTGACAGCGACGCTGGTCCGCGAGGATGGACGCGAAGGGGATGTTTTTTCGCTGATCGGGCCGAAACGGTACGAGCTTCCCTGGAAAACGCTTGAAGCCCAAGGCTGGCTGGCCGAAGTTTCCTGCACGGAAGTGGCGGTGCCGCTTCCGCCCGGTCAGAGACGCCGTTACCTCTACGCGCCGCCTAAGGAAAAATTCCGCATTGCGTCCGATAATCCGGCCAAGGATTTCATCGTCCGGAAGCTGCTGGATCAGCACAAAAACGAACGCATTTTGGTGATTGGACAATACCTGGATCAGCTGGAGCGACTCGCGGATTTGCTCCAGGCACCGCTGATTACGGGCCGTCTCACCCAGCGGCGGCGGAGGGAGCTGTACGATGCGTTCAATGAAGGGCGGATTCAGGTGCTCGTGGTCTCTAAGGTCGCCAACTTCGCCGTGGATTTGCCGGACGCCTCAGTCGGAATCGAAGTATCCGGCGCCTTTGGTTCCCGGCAGGAGGAAGCGCAGCGGCTCGGCCGGCTGCTGCGGCCTAAAACTGGCGCAAACCGCGCTTATTTTTACACGCTGGTTACAGCTGACAGCAGAGAACAGGAGTTTTCAGCCAAGCGGCGGCAGTTTTTGACGGACCAGGGGTATAATTATGCGGTTATTGACGCATGCGGGGATACCTTAACGAAAAAAACGGACCTTGCCTGCGCCGGAGGGAGTGAGGAATGATGGCAAATGGCACAGCGGACAAGGAGCGTCCGCAGTTTGGATTGGAGCGGTTGTCCAGCGGCGGCAGGCGTCTGCTGGCAGGGTTGTCCGCACGGTTTGCGTGTCAGCCGTTTGAAGTGTGCGACGCGGAGCGCTACCGCCCGCCAGACATGTCGCTGGCGGAGCTGCGGCTGCATTTGGCCGAGCTGAAGCACAGCGGCTGGGTGGTGCCCGGCGGGGACGTCCGGCTTGGGGCCCGCTGCCGGATCCCGGCGGACCGGCTCGCCGCGGCACAATGCCTGCTCATCGCCGGAAGGCCGGGGCCCGCTGCAGCTGGCGGTGTAATCGTGGAAGAGCCTGCCGGACGCGGACTGGCCGCTGACCTGCTGCTGGCGCTGCTGCTCGCCGCGGAGGAAGGGCTGCCGCTGACGGGAAAGCGGCTGCTGCACAAACGCTGGTCAGCGAAGCTTGAAGCGGCATTGTCCTTCGGGGAGCGGCACCTAGCCGGCCTTCCGAAGGACGCGCTGCGCTTTGGCGGGCCGGCTGCCGCCGCCTTTGCCGCGGAGCTGCTGACCGGCCTCGGGCTTCTGGAAGAACGCGGCGGCAAGCTGCATGTGTCCGCCGGCCCGCTGGCCGGTTGGCTGCGGCAGCCGGAGCCGGAGCAGGCCGGCCGGCTGTACCGGTACATCGGGGACCGGTTTGGAGGCGGCGACCCTTGGCAGCAGCATTTCCGGCTGCTGCTCCGGTGGCCGGTTCTCCAGACCGGTGAGTGGTTCGCGCTGGCGGACATCGAAGCCGCGCTGGCGGAGGCGGGCATAAACGGCAGGCTGACCCGGGAGTCGAGGCGTCTCGCGGCGGAAGGCTGGCTGCGGGCGCTGGCCGGCTTCGGCTGGGCGGAGACCGGCATGGTTGAAGACGGCGGGCCCGCTTTTCGCTGGACTAAGCGGTTGCCGGCCGAGTGGGGGACGCTAGCCGGGTGCGAGCTGCGGGGCGAGCAGGGGCCTCCGGAAGCCCAGTTCATCGTCGAACCGAACTTCGACGTGTGGGTGCCGCCGGATGTGCCGCCCGCCGTCCGCTGGACCTTGGCCTGCTGCGCCGAACTCCTGTCGGCGGAGACGCTCTGGCGGTTCCGGCTCAGCCGTGAGGCGCTGGAGCGCGCCGCCCGGCTCGGCTTTCCGCCCGGGCAGGCCGCCGATTGGCTGGCCGCCCGCGCGGAAGGCGGCCTGCCTCCCGGCGTGGATGCCGAGCTGAGGCGGTGGGGACGCGGCATCGGGCGTACGGAGCTGAGCCGGGTGCTGCTGCTCTCCTGCACACAGGCGGAAGACGCCGAGCAAATCGCGGGCCATCCCCGCCTGTCGCCGTATCTGAGCCGTTTGGGTGCGCTGCATTTTGCGGTCGCGCCAGAAGCGGCTGAAACAGTGCGGCGCGAGCTGGCTGAAGCGGGACTCGGCGTACTTACCGGCCGTGATGAACACGGCTCCGGCAGCCGGCTGTTCCCGTTCCCGGTTCCGCCGGAAATAACCGGCGCGGACGACCCTGATGCCAGCCCCGCCAACCGGACCAAAGCTGCACATTCCGTCGAAGGCACCGCACCGGAGGGCTTTTCCGGGCTGCTTGACCCCGAAGAACTGTTCCCGGGTCTCCGCAGCATTCCGGCGGCCTGGACCGGCGAATGGCGGATGTATCACCGCTCGACCTCCCGGCAGCTGATGGAGCAGGCGCTGGACTGGGGCACCAAAGTGCGCCTGTCGCTCGGCGGCGAGGAATGTCAGTTCCTTCCGGCAGGCATGACGCGCAGCCCTTGGCGGGTGACCGGCCTCGCGCTTGACGCCTCCGGGGAGAACCCGCGCGGCCTGTCGCTAGGCGAAGGAGACTGGAAGGAGATTCAGATCCTACTGCCGCAGCTTTTGATGGAATGAAGGGCTTTTTCGCAAAACTCTTCTGCACCACACCCAAGATATGCTATGATAGAAAAGTCTACACCAGCCGGGTAGACAAAAATCTGCACAGAATTGGGATGAGGTTCATGAGCGTAGCGGAGATCAATACGGTCGATATGGCTGCAGTGCTGACGTACGCCTATGAATTGGGCGATATGATCAATCAATCCGCCGAAGTTACGGATTACTTATACTGGAAGGGCCGCGTAGAGACCCATCCGGAGATTCAGGCCTTAGTCAAGAAGCTTCAGCGTAAGAAAGATTTATTCGAGGAGACGCAGCGGTTCGGCCATTTTCACCCGAACTATCATGCGGCCAAGGATGAAGTAGAAGCCGTTGAGCTGGAGATGGAACGCTTTGAGGAAGTGGTCCGGTTTAAACAGGCCGAGCAGGCGCTTGATGACATGCTGCATGCGATGTCGGAGACCATTGCGTATTCCGTATCGGACAGCATCAAGGTGCCAAGCAACGACCCGAATCCGAAGGGCGGCTGCGCCAGCGGCGGCAAATGCTCTTGCGGTTAACGGCATAAGGTGAACAGGAGAGGGGGCGGCATGCCGCCATGTTTGCGGAACGGACAGGTTACATTATATGGGTGAGCGACGTCAAAGCGGCGCGCAACCTGGAGAAATACGGAACGCTGCACTATATTTCACGCCGGATGCATTACGCGGTAATGTACGTAAACGCAGACCGTGCGGAAGAAGTGATGAAAAATGTGCGCAGGCTGCCCTATGTCAGAAAGATCGAACGTTCATACCGGAACGAGATCAAGACAGAATACTCCAGCAACACCCAGGACAAGACCCGGTTTTACGGTCTGTAAGAACGAAAGGCCCCGCGGATGCGGGGCTTTTGTTATATCAGGGTGCTGTGTAAGGGCGGGTGCCCGCAGCTGAGACGAGATAAATGGAACGCCCCATGGCTCCTTAAGAGAAACCGAATGTCCCGAAGTTGACTTGTTTAGCGCAGGGCGATACGGTAAGATGTGTTAAAAAAGGGCCGGAGCACAGGGGCCGGCGGCGGAAGAGGGAATACGGATGAACGGCAGCAACCCGGAGCAGAGAAACTACGAGCCTTTCCACATCATGCTGGATGGCCGCCGCGTCAGCGACGTTGAGGTAAGCAGGCACGCAAAAACCCGGTTTAATGAACGGATATGTACAGGCGGCCGGGAGGGGAACGACCCCGAGTTCTGGCTGTGGCAGCGTCTGAAGCAAAAACGGGTCAAGCCCTACTCGGACAGCTGGCCGGATGTGTATATCGTCGATGAGGACGCGCTGATGGTCGTCCGCTTTGTTCCCGCAGAGGCGGGCGGCGAAGCCGTGCCGGAGAAATTGATTGTGGTGTCATTTCTCGGCAGAGTGTCGGAGAATATCGAGCTGCGCGACTTAAGTGCACTGACCGGGGAGAAACGCCCTCCGAAAAAAAACGGGCGTAGAAAGCGGCGCAGGTAACAAACAGCAGTGTTCCGGATTGAATCCGGAATCGGTAGGACGGAACGGACGGCCGGATCAGCCGGTTAAGTGAATCAGGGAGTGGTACAAGATTGAATTATCACCAGCTGCATATTTTTTACACGGTGTCCCAGAGGGGGAGCTTCTCGGCGGCTGCAAATGCCCTGCATATGACGCAGCCGGCGGTTACGATGCAGATTCAAGCCTTGGAGGATTATTTCGGCACCAAATTATTTAACCGTTCCACTAAAAAAATCGAGTTGTCCGACGCGGGCGCCGCACTGCTTCCTTTTGCGGTCAAAAGTATGGAGCTTATGCGCGAGACGGATCTCGCCATGTCGGCTTTTACACAAAAGCTGGAAGGGCGGCTGACGCTTGGCGCTTCGCTGACGATCGGGGAGTATGTGCTTCCGCGGCTGCTCGGGCCGTTCGGCAAAGCATATCCGCATATCTCCATCATGCTGAAGGTGATGAACACTTCGCAGATCCTGGAAGAGATCATGAAGCATCAGCTGAATTTCGGGCTGATTGAAGCGCAGGTAGCTCATCCGGATATGGTGATTGAGCCGGTCATGGAAGACGAATTGAAGCTGATTGTGCCCGGAGGCCATGCCCTTGCCGGGCGTACCGATGTGCGTTTGGCTGAAGCGCTGGAGCATCCGTTTGTGCTGCGCGAACAGGGATCGGGCACGCGGCGTGTCATGGAAGAACAGCTTGTCCGTAAAGGATTGAAGCCGCGTGATGTGAACACCATCATGGAGCTTGGCAGCACCGGAGCCGTCAAATCGGCGGTAGAGGCGGGACTGGGTCTTACGATGCTGTCACCCTCATCGGTGAAGCATGAGGTGGCGCTTGGACTGCTATCCGTAGTGGATATATCCGATGCTTCTTTTAAGCGGCAGTTCTATGCGGTGCATTTAAAATCAACCCTGCTGCCGATTTCCGCGGTTACGTTCCTTGCGTATCTGCGCGAGCAGACGGCGGGCAGCAAATAGAATGGAGACGAGAAGATGAACAGCTTAGCGGATTCGCACGGCGCTGGCAGCGGACAAGGACGCTGCGATTTGCATACGCATACCCGCGCATCGGACGGAATGCGCTCCCCGGCGGACAACGTCCGCCTTGCCGCGGAGAAAGGGCTGGCGGCTGTTGCGATTACGGATCACGATACCGTCGCCGGCCTGGCTGAAGCGCTGGAAGCAGGAGCTGCCGCTGGCATAACAGCCGTTCCGGGCATCGAAATCAGCACCCGGGCGGGCGGCAAGGACATTCATGTGCTGGGTTATTATATGGACTTTGAGAATTTGGAGTTTTTGCAGCGGCTGGAGTCGCTGCGGGATGCGCGCGGGCACCGTAACGAGGCGATTATTGGCAGATTGCGTAAGCTCGGCATCGGCATAACGATGGAGCAGGTGATCGCGGGGCGCGGCCTGAAGCCGGGCGAAAGCGTCGGCCGGCCGCATATCGCCGACGAACTGGTCCGACTGGGCGCCGCAGCTGATATGCGGGATGCGTTCGACAAATATCTAGCGGAAGGTGCCGCCGCCTACGTCTCTGTCCCCAGAGTTTCGCCGGAAGAGGCCGCGGAGTGGATCCGGGAAGCGGGCGGAACGGCCGTGCTGGCCCATCCGGGGCTGTATGGAGATGACGAACTCGTCCGGAGTATTTTGGACCGGGCGGCGATATCCGGGCTGGAAGTGTATCACTCCGACCACGGTCACGAGGAAGAACAACGGTATTCCCTGCTTGCGGCCGAATACGGTTTGATCGTTACCGGGGGCTCGGATTACCACGGCGAACGGCAGGGTGTGGTGTTCCACGGCGATATCGGCGCACGAACCGTACCGGCCGATGTGCTGCCGCGCCTTCAGGCCGCACGCGGACCGGGAAAGGCGTAATCCGGCTGCGTAATTTGCAATACAACCTTCAGGGCGGGCAAGCTGCTCTGGAGGTTTTTTTCGTTTGGACAGGCAGTCAGGGGGCGGTTAATAGTCTTTGCCGGATGGAACCCTGGATGAAACCCGAGTGTAAAGTCCAACGGGAAACCTAGACGGAAAATCGGACGGGAACCAAACGGGAAGCCTGATAGACCTTAAACAGAACGCCAAACAGAACTCCAAACAGAACCCCAAACCCCTAGTAGAACCGACGACAAGATGAAAAAAAAATCCCCCGTGTCTTCGCTAGGAAGGCGGAGGATTGCATTATCCACTATGCAAGAAACTATACGGCGGTACTGCGTAACGTTAGTTTTTCACTGTGTTCGGCAGGGCTTTAATCAGCGCCTCGTCCGGGGTAACAAACAGCGTTTTCTGATGGTCATAAATGACAAAACCGGGTTTTGAGCCGCTTGGCTTCCGGACATGGCGAATCAGCGTATAATCGACCGGCACGCTGCTGGACTGCTTCGCCTGGCTGAAATAGGCGGCAAGCTGCGCGGCTTCTTCCAGCGTTTTTTCGCCGAATTCTGAGCTGCGGATGACGACATGCGAACCGGGGATGTCTTTGGTGTGCAGCCATGTGTCGTTTGGCGCGGCCAGCCGGTTGGTGACGTATTCGTTTTGCAGATTGTTTTTGCCCACATACATTTCCACGCCTTCCGACGAGATAAACTGGTGCAGGGTCGGGCGGGCGTTTTTCTTTTTCTTTTTGCCTTTTTTGGACCGGTCGCGCAAATATCCTTGCCCCACCAGCTCATCGCGGATTTCCTCGATATCGTTCAGTGACGCGTCGCCCAGCTGCTGCAGCAGGTTTTCCAGATAGGCGATTTCCTCCCGGGTTTTGGCCAGCTGCTCGTCGATGACCGCAAGGCTGTTTTTGTATTTGTTGTATTTTTTAAAATACCGCTGGGCGTTGTCGGAAGGCGTCAGCAGCGGATCAAGCGGAATCACGGTTTCGGCCTGGTTTTCGTCATAATAATTAATCAAGCGCGCTTCCTTGTCGCCTTTGGAGACCGCATGCAGCGAAGCGAACAGCAGCTCGCCCCAAATCCGGTACCGGTCCGCTTCGCCGGCTTCCTCCAGATCCTCCTGCAGCTTATCCAGCTTTTTCAGGTTTTTGGCCCGTTCGTTCGTCAAAAAACGCAGCAGATCGCTGACGCGCTGCTTTACGGTATCCCGTTCGGCCTTATCGCCATAGTAGTCCTCCATGCATTCGCTGATCGATTGGTACGTGGTGATGTCCTCAGACAGCTGCGTTAGCGGGATCGCTGAAAAAACAAGCTTGCCCTTCCGGTTCGTCCCCGACACCGGATGAAAGTCGCCCTGCCGCACCGGCTCCATAACGGAGCGGAACGCTTCCCAGAGCTTCGCAACAGCTGTGTCCGCCAGTTCTGCTCCTTCCGTCGTGTCCGCTTCCTTCACCGTATCCGCGCTCTCCGCTGAAACCGCTGCATCCTTCAGGCCCGCTAATTCCGGACTCTCCGCCCGTGCGGCGATCTCTCCGGCCACGAGCGGACTGATGCCGCTAAAAGTAAACACGATCCACGCGGCAGGGTCTGCCGGTGCCGCGGCACGTTTCGCCGCGTCCGCGTTTTCTCCGACCGGGTTCTCCGCCGCTTGGC
Organism: Paenibacillus nanchangensis; assembly: GCF_046543445.1. Classification (NCBI taxonomy): domain Bacteria; kingdom Bacillati; phylum Bacillota; class Bacilli; order Caryophanales; family Paenibacillaceae; genus Paenibacillus; species Paenibacillus nanchangensis. The sequence continues at coordinate 74,419 of NZ_JBHOFD010000004.1, read as the reverse complement.
GCACTCCGGTTTCATCGGAGCTGGTGCCCGGCTCCTGTCCACTGTCCGTAACACCGCTGGCACCGCTGGACGTACCGCTGCCCGTACCACCGCTGGTACCGTTGTGCGTACCGCTGTCCGTAACACCGCTGGTACCGTTGTGCGTACCGCTGTCCATAACGCCGCTGGCACTGGCGCCGCTGCCCGCAATACCGCCAGCACTGGCGCCGCTGCCCGCAATACCGCCAGCACTGGCGCCGCCGGCCGCACTGCTTGCCGCATTGCCGTTAGCCCCGGCCAACGCTGCAAGCCGCAGAGCGGTGAAATCCTCGCGGCTGATGTCCAGCGGATTCCGCTTATGCTGCTGGGGCGGCTCGGTATACGCGAACCCCGGCATCACGATGCGGTAGCTGCTGATCGCCGGCGTGACGTGATGAATGCCGTCGATAATGGTTCCGCCCGCATCCGTGAGGATGATATTGCTGTGGCGGCCCATCAGTTCGATGATAATCGTCTTGGACGATTCGTCGCCAAGCTCGTCGCGCTGCCGGATCGACAGATGCAAAATCCGCTCCATGCCCACCTGCTCAATGCGTTCGATGACGCCGCCTTCACAGTGTTTGCGCATCAGCATGCAGAACATCGGCGCCTCCGGCGGATTCAGCGTGCTGCGGGTCGTAAATTGAACGCGGGGGTAAGTCGGATTGGCGGACAGCAGCAGCTTGCCCCCGCCGCCGGCTCCGCGCAAAACGAAAATCAAGTCGTGATCGTTTGGCTGATATATTTTACTGATGCGGGAGCCTGTGATTTGCCGAAGCTCATTCGCAATCGCCCGCGTGACAATGCCGTCAAGTGCCATGATAAAAGTTCTCCTGTCGCAATTAATGTAATGATCTCCCTCTATGATGCCATACAAACCCCCGCCGCGCAAAAGGTTGGCGTGTGTTTCGGCCAGACGCTCTCCTGCCAAGCCTGGTGATAATTCGGGACTGGCCCGAATACACTGGGACATGAACAGGCGAAAGGCTGTGGCCGCACCATAACGTGAAGAAGGACCGGGAGGGAAAAGATGGACATGGAACAACACAATTGGCACAAGCTCGGGACGGAGGAGCTGGAGCGATTGTTCGGCGTCGACCCGCGCACGGGTCTTGACGAAGGCGAGGCCGCCGGGAGACTGGAGAGGACAGGCGCGAACGAGCTGTCGGACGGTAAAAAAATATCGCCTCTCACGCTGCTGTTAAATCAGTTCAAGGATTTTATGGTGCTGGTGCTGATGGGAGCGACGCTTATCTCCGGCCTGCTCGGGGAATACCTCGATGCGGTGACCATCGTCGCAATTATTTTGCTGAACGGGATTCTTGGGTTCGTCCAAGAGTTCCGCGCCGAACGTTCGCTCCGCGCGCTGAAGCAGCTGTCCGCGCCGACGGCGAAGGTGCTTCGGGCGGGAAATCAGACGGTTGTGGCCGCCAGCAAGCTTGTACCCGGCGATATTGTGCTGCTGGAGAGCGGCGACCGCGTGCCGGCGGATATCCGCTGGCTGGAATGCAGCTCCTTGTATGCGGAAGAATCGGCGCTAACCGGTGAATCGCTGCCGGTATCCAAACATGCCGATCCGATCCCGGCCGACGAAGTCCCGCTGGGCGACCAGAAAAACATCGGATTTATGGGCACCATGATTACCCGGGGAACAGGCAAAGCGATGGTCGTCCGCACCGGTATGGATACGGAGATGGGCAAAATCGCCGATTTGATCCAAAATACCGAAGCCCAGGAAACGCCGCTGCAGCGCCGCCTGGAGCAGCTTGGGAAAATTTTGATCTATGTCTCGCTGGCGCTGACGGTCGTCGTGGTTCTTGCCGGCATTTTGCACGGACAGCCGGCCGCGGCCATGTTCCTGGCTGGCGTAAGTCTGGCGGTCGCCGCGATTCCGGAAGGCCTGCCGGCGATTGTGACGATTGCGCTGGCGCTGGGCGTACAGCGGATGATCAAACGCAAAGCGATTGTCCGCAAGCTGCCTTCGGTCGAAACATTGGGCTGCGCTTCGGTTATCTGCTCCGACAAAACCGGAACGCTGACCCAAAACAAAATGACGGTCACCCGGGTCTGGACGGGCGGCAGAACGATGGAAGTGACAGGGGAAGGTTACGCGCCTGTCGGCCAGATTTTGGAGAAGGGCAAGCCGGCTGATCTCAAACATGACCAAAGCCTGCGCCGGCTGCTCCAGATCGGGGCGCTCTGCAGCAACGCGGAGATTCATGAGACTTCAACTGAAGAGCAGGCGGTGAGGGGCAAGCGCCGGGGAAAAGCCAAATCCGCGGAAGAAGTTACGGATGCGCCGGCCCAAGGCCAATGGGAGCTGAAAGGCGATCCAACCGAAGGGGCGCTTGTGACACTGTCGGCCAAAATGGGGCTGACGGCTCAACATCTGGCTTCGGTGTTTACCCGGGAAAAAGAATTCCCGTTTGATTCGGAACGCAAGCTGATGTCGGTGATTGCCGGGCACCAGGGCGGCCGGCTGATCTGTACCAAGGGCGCGCCGGATGTTCTGCTCGGCAAATGCGCCTACATGCTCTGGGAAGGGCATGTCGTGCCCTGCACGCCGACGCTCCGGCAGAAGGTGCTGGAAGCCAACGAAGGGATGGCGTCGCTTGCACTCCGGGTGCTCGGCTTAGCTTACCGCGAGCTGCGGCCCGGCGAGACGGCGGGCAGCGAAAAAGAAGCGGAGTCCCAGCTGGTGTTCGTCGGCCTCGCCGGCATGATCGACCCGCCGCGCAAAGAGGTCCGCGATGCCATCGCCGTCTGCCGCCGGGCAGGCATCAAAACGGTGATGATCACGGGCGACCACGGCACGACGGCCGAAGCGATCGCCCACCAGCTCGGCATCCTTCAGCGGGGCGGAACGGTCTTGACCGGCAGCCAGCTGACCCGGATGGACGACAATGAGCTTGATAAGCATTCAGACAATGTGTATGTATATGCCCGCGTGTCGCCTGAGCATAAGCTGCGGATCGTCAAGTCGCTGCAGCGGGCGGGCCATGTCGTCGCCATGACCGGGGACGGCGTGAATGACGCTCCGGCGGTGAAAGCGGCGGATATCGGCATCTCGATGGGAATCACAGGCACCGACGTCACCAAAGAAGCGTCCGCACTTGTGCTTGGGGATGACAATTTCTCCACGATTGTTGCCGCCATTGAGGAAGGGCGAAGCATCTATGAGAACATTCGCAAATTCATCCGTTACCTGCTCGCGTCAAATGTCGGCGAGATATTGACGATGTTTTTCGCCATGATGCTTGGCCTGCCGCTGCCGCTGGTGCCGATTCAGATTCTGTGGGTCAACCTGGTCACCGACGGCCTTCCGGCGATGGCACTGGGCGTCGACCAGCCCGAAAAAGACCTGATGGAGCACAAGCCGCGCGGATCGAAGGAAAATATTTTTGCCAGACGGCTTGGCTGGAAAATCATCAGTCGCGGGCTGCTGATCGGACTCTGCACGCTGGCCGCTTTTTGGCTGACGCTTCGGGTAGCGCCTGATAATCCCGCACAGCTGGTTAAAGCGCAGTCCGTCGCTTTTGCCACGCTGGTTATGGCGCAGCTGATCCATGTGTTTGACTGCCGGAGTTCGCGTTCAATTTTTCACCGCAACCCGCTGCAGAACAAATACCTGGTGCTTGCGGTCCTGTCGTCGGTTGTGCTTATGCTGTTCGTTATGTACTTCCCGCCGCTGCAGCCGGTGTTCAAGACGGTTCCGCTGGGCTTCCGCGAATGGTGCCTGGTGCTGGTGGCCGCAGGAATTCCTACGTTCCTCATGGGGGCGGGCAGCGTATGGGGCGGCCGGAAAAACCGCCGGAGAATTCAGGGCGGCAGCCGGCCCGTGATGAAAAGTACAAAGATTTCAGCATAAAGTCAATAGCGTTGTCCCTCCGCTTGCGGTATGCTGGTGGCAGCTTAGTTTAGGCCAGCAGAACGTTAAGGAGTGACCCTGATATGGAATTTACAAAAATGCACGGTCTCGGCAACGATTTTATCGTCGTCTTCGGCGAACGCGAGCTGCCTGCGGACGCTTCCGCGCTTGCGGTCAAGCTGTGCGACCGCTACTTTGGCATCGGAGCCGACGGTCTGGTATACATTCTCCCGTCCCAGCGGGGAGATTACATGATGCGCATCATTAACTCGGACGGCTCGGAAGCTGAGCAGTGCGGCAACGCCATCCGCTGTGTTGCGAAATATGTGTACGATCACGGGTATGTGTCTTCTGAAAAAATTGTGATTGAAACGCTGGGCGCCGGCCCGCAGCAGGTGACGATCGGGCTGAAGGACGGCAAAGCGGATACCGTCACGGTCGACATGGGCGAGCCTGTGCTGAACGGACCGCAGATTCCGGTTGCCGTCGATGCAAACCCGGTGCTGGATCATCCGATTGAAGCGGACGGCCGCACCTTCCGCTTTACTTCGGTGTCCATGGGCAATCCGCACTGCGTCATTTATGTGGAGGACGCCGTTAATTTCGATCTGGCGGTTTGGGGACCCAAGCTGGAGACCCACCCGCTGTTCCCGAAAAAGGTGAATGTGGAATTTGCCACCGTGCAGGACCGCGGCCGGGTCGATATGCGGGTGTGGGAACGCGGGGCCGGGCCAACGCTGGCCTGCGGAACCGGCGCCTGCGCCACGCTTGTCTCGTCCGTGCTGAACGGACTGACCGGCCGGGCGGCCTGGATCAGCCTGAAGGGCGGCGATCTCTACATCGAGTGGAACGAAGCGGATAACCATGTCTACATGACCGGGCCTGCCGAAATCGTTTATACCGGTTCGGTGAACGTTTAAGGGCGGAGTGCGGAAGCAGGATACGGAAAGCGTCAAGCTTGGCATTTGTGCGCAAGAGCTGGATGCTTTGCGGCACTCTGAAGGGTGTCTGGTTACAGCGGGTGTCTGGTCTCCGGGTGAGGAGGCCAGGCACTTTTTTTATATTTAAAGCCGGAGAATCATATATTCACAGTATTTCAGTGGGAAATCCCTTATGATTTGCCCCGGAATGTGATACATTTATATGAAACTATGGAATCGGGGAGGTCGTCTTGGCATGAAGCCGGATCTGCGAACAGCATGGACAACAAAAGTATTGGTGGGAGACGGGGCGATGGGAACCTTTCTGTACCAGAAAGGGTTTCCGGTCGGAATCTCTTACGAGGAATTGAATTTGACCAATCCGCAGGTCATCGGAGACGTGCACCGCAGTTACCGCGAAGCGGGAGCGGCGCTGCTGGAGAGCAACACCTTCTCGGCGAATTACGACCGCCTGTCCAAATACGGGCTGGAGCATAAAGTAGAGGAAATCAACCGCGCGGGCGTCCGCATTGCCAAAGAAGCGGCCGGGGATTCGGCCTATGTCGTAGGGGCGGTTGGATCTATCCGGGCCGGCAAACGGGCCAACCTGTCCGCGGCGGAGCTGAAACGTTATTTCGCGCAGCAGCTGGGCGCGCTGCTGGAAGAAGAGGTCGACGGCATTATGCTGGAGACGTTTTATGATGTGGAGGAGCTGCATCTTGCGCTGCGGTCCGTCCGCAAGCTGACCGCGCTGCCGGTGATCTGCCAGCTGGCCGTGGACGAAACGGCGCGGACAATGGACGGTCTTACGCTGCCCGAGGCGTTTGGCATTCTTGAGAGCGAAGGAGCGGACATTATCGGATTCAACTGCCGGACCGGTCCAAACGGCATCAAGCGGGCGCTGAAATCGCTAGAGGGTCAGCTGGCGCTGCCCGCTTCCGTTTATCCGAACGCGGGTGTTGCCGATTATGTGGACGGACAATACCGCTATGGCGCGTCGCCGGAATATTTTGGGCAAATGGCCCGCGTGTTTGCGGACCAGGGCGCCCGGATCATCGGCGGCTGCTGCGGAACGACGCCTGAACATATCGCGGAAATCTCCGCCGCGCTGGCGGGATACGAGCCTCAGCCGCTGCCGGCACCAGCTCCGCGGCAGACCGCGAGGATTGAATTAGCCGAATCGCTGGAATCGGACGGGGGCCGGGAGGGCGGCGAGCCGTCGCTGGTCGATCTGGTCAAGGAGCGCCACACCGTAATTGTGGAGCTTGATCCGCCGCGGGATCTGGATATCGCCCGGTTTATGCGGGGCGCGGAAGCGCTGCGCCGGGCGGGCGCGGACGCCCTGACGCTGGCGGACAACTCGCTGGCCGTCACCCGGATGAGCAATATGGCGCTTGGAGCGCTGGTTCAGCAGAAGACGGGCCTGCGTCCGCTTGTGCACATCGCCTGCCGGGACCGCAACATGATCGGGACCCAATCGCATCTGATGGGCTTCGACGCGCTGGGCATCGACCATGTGCTGGCCGTGACGGGCGATCCGGCCCGGTTCGGCGATCTTCCAGGCTCCAGCTCCGTCTACGACATGACTTCATTCGAGATCATCCGCATGATCAAGCAGCTGAACGACGGTATTGCTTTTTCAGGCAAACCGCTTAAGCAAAAGGCGAAGTTCGTTATCGGCGCGGCGTTTAATCCAAACGTGAAGCATCTGGATAAAGCCGTGCAGCGGCTGGAGAAAAAAATCGCCTCAGGCGCAGACTATATCATGACCCAGCCGGTTTACGACGCCAAGCTGATCGAAGAGGTGGCCAAAGCAACGGCGCATCTGAACGTGCCCATCTTCATCGGCGTGATGCCGCTCGCCAGCGGAAGGAATGCGGAATACCTGCATAACGAGGTGCCGGGCATCCAGCTGTCAGACGAAGTGCGCAGCCGCATGGCGGGACTGGAAGGCGAGGCGGGACGGGCGGAAGGCGTGAAGATTGCCGAAGAGCTGCTGGATACGGCGACGGCGCATTTTAACGGAATCTATCTGATGACGCCGTTTATGTTCTATGAAATGACTGCCCAGCTGGTGGAGTATATATGGAAGAAATCCGGACGCAAATTGTCCCCCTTGTTTCGGTAGTAAGAATCAATTAGAATAGTGTAATGGATGTGATGCCGATGTCATTTAGCATGACCGGATACGGTCAATCGTCAGTGCAATTCGGCGGCTACAAGATAATGTTCGAAGTGAAGTCGGTCAATCACCGGTATTGTGAAGCGGTATTCCGGATGCCCAGGGAGTGGGGCGTTTATGAAGAGACGCTGAGACATACGGTACAAGAGCGGATCAAGCGCGGCCGGATCGATATCTCGATTCACCGGACGCCGGACGGGGAGCAGCCTTACGGGGCAAGTCTCAATCCCGCGGCGGTGTCTTCTTATCTTAGGGCGGCCGACACGCTGAAGTCCGAGTTCGGCCTGGAGGGCTCACTTAGTCTCCGGGATTTGTTGTCTCTGCCGGGTGTCATGACCGGCGGTGAAGCTGAGCCGTCTCTTATGGAAGACGAGGAAGGGCAGCTCCAAGCCGCGCTTGTCTCCGGACTTGCGGCCAGCTTGGACGGATTGCTGGAGATGCGGGCGAGAGAAGGCCGGCATCTGGCCGCTGACCTGAAGCAGAGGACGGCCAGACTGCGGGAGCTGCACAAGCAGATGACAGAGCTGGCCCCGAGAGTTACGGAAGAGTACGCCGTCAAGCTGAAGCTGCGGATCCGCGAGCTTTTGGGCGATGCCCAGCCGCTGGACGAGTACCGGCTTGGCACGGAAATCGCGCTGTTCGCCGACCGCTGCAGCATTGACGAAGAGCTGATCCGCCTGGAGAGCCATCTGGACCAATTCGACGCGCTGTTATCGGGCCATGAGCCGGTCGGACGCAAGCTGGATTTTCTCATTCAGGAGATGAACCGGGAAACGAACACGATCGGCACCAAAAGCAACCATCTGACTCTGGTTAACCGGGTCGTGGATATGAAAGCGGAGCTGGAGAAGATCCGCGAACAGGCCGCGAACCTGGAGTGAGAGCGAAGAGGAATCAGGGTAAGATTGAATTATTGGGGGGAACTACCGGAACATGGCCATTAAACTCATCAATATCGGCTTTGGAAATATCGTATCGGCTAACCGCATTATTTCCATCGTCAGCCCAGAATCCGCACCAATCAAACGGATCATCCAGGAAGCCAGGGACCGGCATATGCTGATCGACGCCACTTACGGCCGGCGGACACGCGCCGTTATTATTACGGACAGCGACCATGTTATTTTGTCCGCCGTACAGCCGGAGACGGTGGCGCACCGGCTGTCGACCAAAGACGACGAGAACGACGAATAATAGCAAATGGAGTGTATTATGTCAAAAGGATTGCTGATCGTACTGTCCGGCCCATCCGGGGTCGGCAAAGGAACCGTATGCAGCGCGCTCAGACCGCGGATGCCGGAGCTGGTGTACTCCGTTTCGGCGACGACGCGCAGTCCGCGCGCGGGCGAACAGGACGGCGTCAACTATTTCTTTAAGACCCGCGATCAATTTGCGGAAATGATCGACAAGGACCAGCTGCTGGAATTTGCCGAATATGTCGGCAACTATTACGGCACGCCCCGGGATTTTGTTGAAGAAACATTGCGGAGCGGCAAGGATATCATCCTGGAAATTGAAGTTCAGGGTGCGCTGAAGGTGAAGGAGAAATTTCCCGAGGGCATTTTTGTGTTCCTGACGCCTCCTTCCATGGATGAGCTGAAGGACCGGATTTGCGGCCGCGGTACGGAGCATCCGGATGTCATTAACCACCGCATGTCCGTCGCTGAAGAAGAGATCGGATTAATGAAGCATTACGATTACGCCGTGGTCAATGACGAGATCGATCTGGCCTGCAAGCGTATAGAAAGCATCATTATCGCCGAACATTGTAAAATCCGCTAGATTCCGCCGGCAGCTTGCCGGAGGAGCGTTCAATCAATTTATTCTTACTAAAGAGGTGTCTCTCGTGTTATATCCGTCGATTGATGAAATTATGGAAAAAGTAGACAGCAAGTATTCGCTTGTTGTTGCTGCGGCCCGCAGGGCTAGACAGCTGCGCGAAGGCGGCAAGTCCGAACTGAGCACCCCGAAATCGCACAAAAATGTCGGCGTGGCGCTTGAAGAAGTATACAAAGATCTGGTTACCGTCAGCCGCGGGGAAGAGTAAGCTAGTCCTTTCCGCGGTACGCATCAATCGTCGGGACCGGCTTCAGGGACGGGGGGCAGCCGTACGGCTGTCCGTACGCTCCGCTCTGGAAGAGGTACCCCCGGATGGGTGCCGGACGGCAGCTCGTCACAGCCGCTAATCAAGCGAGAAATCAACCAACTGAAGCACAGCCGGCCCGGGTATGGGCAACAGACAACCGGAAGGTTGTTATTTTTTTCTTCGGTTCAAGAAATCCGGGGATCAGGCCGGGCCGGAAGGACCCGATTTGCCGCTGTGACAGTTCAAACTTCTCTATTCCCAGGCTTTAGTTAATATAAGGATAGCCGGACGGACTGGCTGCGACAGGCAGTAATGGCCATAGAACGGATAGCAAGGGGGAAACGGCAATGTTAACAGGCAAAACGATACTGCTGGGTGTCACCGGAGGAATCGCGGCGTATAAAGCGGCGGCGCTTACCAGCAAGCTGGTGCAAAAAGGCGCCGAAGTACACGTCATTATGACGTCTTCCGCCAAACAATTCATCACTGAGCTAACGCTTCAGTCACTTTCCAAGCAACGGGTATACAGCGATACCTTTGATGAGCGGGATCCTTCGTCGGTGTCTCATATCGAGCTGGCCGACAAAGCCGATCTGGTGCTGGTGGCGCCCGCTACGGCCAACATCCTGGCCAAGATGGCGCATGGTCTTGCCGACGACATGCTGTCCACCACGCTTTTGGCCACAACGGCCCCTGTTATGGTTGCACCGGCAATGAATGTGCATATGTACGGGCATCCGGCGGTCCGGCACAATATAGAGGTATTGGCATCCCGCGGCGTTAAGTTCATTGAGCCGGGAGTGGGACAGCTTGCCTGCGGTTATGTGGGCAAAGGCCGTCTTGAAGAGCCGGAAACGATTGTGAAATGCGTGGAAGCATTTTTTGCGGAAGCGGCAGCTGGACCGGCAGCGATTAGCTCGGCTGAATACGGAGGAACATTAGCGGCTGAACCCGCAGGAACAACAATGGTTGAACATGCGGGAATGAAGACGAATGAAGCGGCAGGGGCGGATACAAACGGGCTTTTGGGCAGTGTAGCGGCAGTAGGGCCCCTCAGCGGCAAAAAAGTCGTCATCACTGCGGGCGGAACAATCGAACGGATCGACCCCGTCCGCTACATTTCCAATGATTCGTCCGGCAAAATGGGTTTTGCGCTCGCCAAAGCGGCGGCTGCACTTGGAGCGGATGTGACCCTCGTCGCCGCGCGGACGGATGAACGGCCGCCGGCGGACATCCCTTCCATTCGCGTGCAATCGGCTCAGGAGATGTACGAGGCGGTGCTGGGTCTGTGGGACCAGGCGGATATCGTGATCAAAGCAGCAGCCGTGGCGGATTACCGTCCAGCGCATCCTGCCGGATCCAAGATCAAAAAGTCCGGCGAAACGCTGACGCTTGAGCTGGTGAAAAATATCGATATCCTCGAAACGCTGGGGAAAAGCAAAACCCGCCAGCTGCTGATCGGATTTGCGGCCGAAACCGGCAATACCGAAGCTTTTGCCCGGGAGAAGCTGGAACGCAAGAACTGCGACCTGATCGTGGCGAATAATGTTGCGCTTGAAGGCGCCGGTTTTGGCTCGGAGACCAACAAAGTGGCGGTATACGACCGTGCGGGGCTGGTGCTGGATCTGCCGATGCTGTCCAAGGACGAAGTGGCGCGCCGCCTCCTGGAACTGGCGGCGGACCGGCTGCGGGAAGCGGTCCGCTGATGGATATCGCCAAAGTGATCGTCGATGTTCCGGTGCGCAGTACGGACCGTCCGTTCGATTACCTGATACCGGATGAGATCAAGGTATGGATTGAAGTGGGCAGCCGGGTGGCGGTGCCCTTTGGCCACCGGACTGTTCAGGGATTCGTCGTCTCGATGGAATCCGGTTCGGCCGCCGGTGTACCGGGGCTTAAGCCGATTCAGGAGGTGCTTGATCTGATGCCGCCGCTGTCGCCGGAGCTGGTGGAGCTGGCTGACTGGATGAGCGGCCGCTACGCCTGCCGGCGCATTTCCGCGCTTCAGGCGATGCTGCCGACAGCGCTAAAAGGCAAAGCCGAGCGGGTTATCGCGCTGGGAGACGAAGCAGACAGAGCGGAAGACACGCAGACGGGCGGCAGTGAACCGCTGTTCCCTGAACAGGATTGGTTCCCGTTTCTATCCGGCGCGGATGACGAGGAGAAGCGGATTACGGATTTTGTCCGCCGGCATGGCGAAGTATCGATGAAGCAGCTGACCCGGATGTTCCCTGACGGCGCCGAGACGGTGAAGTTTATGATCCGGCGCGGTGTGCTTGTCGAAACCCAATCGATCAAGGATAAAATGGGCAAAAAGAAGCTGAAGGCGGTTGATCTGGCGACGACCCCCGAAGCGGCAAGAGAAGCGCTGGCTTCGTTCCCGGCCAGATCGGCTCGGCAGAAGGAAGTGCTTGCTTTTCTGCTGGAGATGGAGGCGGTGCTGCCCATGCCGCTGAAGGATGTGCTGTCCGCCCTGCAGGTAACCGCGGGTACGGTCAAAAGCCTAGCAGACAAAGGTTATGTCGAGATTACCGAGGTGGAAGTCTACCGCGACCCTTACAAAGGGCGGGATTTCCGGCCAAGTGCGCCGCTGCCGCTTACGGAGGAGCAGCAGGCCGTCTATAACCGGATCTCTGCCTCTGTGGACGCCATGCGGCATGAAGTTTTTTTGCTGCATGGCGTAACAGGCAGCGGAAAAACCGAAATTTATCTGCAGTGCATCCAGCGCTGTGTTGCACAAGGACGTCAGGCCGTTGTTCTTGTACCCGAAATTTCGCTTACGCCGCAAATGGTCGAGCGGTTTAAAGGCCGCTTCGGCAGCGGGGTTGCCGTCATGCACAGCCGGCTGTCCGCGGGGGAACGGTATGATGAATGGCGCAAAATCCGGGAAGGCAAAGCGATGGTAGCGGTTGGTGCGCGTTCCGCGGTATTTGCGCCTTTTGTTAATCTTGGCCTGATTATTATGGATGAAGAACATGAAACCTCCTACAAGCAGGAGGAAAACCCCAAATATCATGCCCGCGACGTGGCGGTACACCGGGCGGAACAGCTGGGTGCGGCCGTGATTCTCGGCTCGGCGACACCTTCGCTGGAGAGCTATTATGCAGCCCGGTCGCAGGCCGATCTGCATTTCTCCCCGGTGCTGCTTGAGATGCCTACGCGGGCGCTTGGGAACAAGCTCCCTGCGGTCGAAGTGATCGACATGCGCAACGAGCTGAAGGAAGGCAACCGGTCCATGTTCAGCCGGGCGCTGCACAAAGGGCTGCAGGAGCGGCTTGAACGGGGGGAGCAGACGGTTTTGCTCCTGAACCGCCGGGGATTTTCAACTTTTGTTATGTGCCGGTCATGCGGTTATGTGGCAACTTGTCCGGAATGCGATATTTCGCTGACTTATCACAGCCGGAGCAACAATCTGCGCTGTCACTACTGCGGGCATGCGGAGCCTTCGCCGTCGGAGTGCCCGGAGTGCGGCAGCGAGCACATCCGGTTTTTTGGCACAGGGACCCAGCGGGTTGAGGAGGAACTAGGCAAGCTGTTTCCGGGCATCCGCGTGATTCGGATGGATGTCGACACGACGACGGAAAAGGGCTCCCACGAGAAGCTGCTAGGCCAATTCCGCGACAAAAAAGCGGATGTGCTGCTGGGCACGCAGATGGTGGCGAAAGGGCTCGATTTTCCGGACGTCACCCTTGTCGGTGTAATTACAGCCGACTCGGCGCTGAATCTGCCCGATTTCCGGGCGGCGGAAAAAACGTTCCAGCTGCTGACTCAGGTGGCCGGACGCGCAGGGCGTCATCAGCTTCCCGGCGAAGTCATCGTCCAGTCTTATACGCCTGACCATTATTCGATCACGCATGCTTCCCGGCATGATTACGCTTCGTTTGTGCGGGAAGAACTGAAGCATAGGCGGGGCCTGCATTATCCGCCGTACTGCCGTTTGATCTTGGTGACGCTCTCCCATGAACAGCTGCCGCTTTTGATCCGGATGGCGGAGAATTATGCGCTGAATCTTCAGGGACACGCCCGGCAGCTGCGATGGTACGGCAGCCTGGACAAGCTGACTGCCGATGTATTGGAACTGCTTGGTCCGGTCGCTTCGCCGATGCCGAGGCTGAAGGGCAGATACCGGTTCCAATGCATGATCAAATGGCGCGGCGGGATCGATGTCATCGGGCTCGCGCGGCGTGTGGCGGACGAGCTGGAGGATTCGGCCAAGGACGCCGGGCTGCAGATCAGCATTGACGTCGATCCGCAGGTGCTGATGTAAAAACGGAGTATTTTAACGATATAGACCAAACCATTTATATAGACTGAATTAGTGAAGGAAAAAGAGATGTCACGGAGGCAATTTGGAGATGAAGGAGCGAACGCGATTGCCTTTATTTTCGGAGTTCGACGTTCAATATAGACTGAACCATAGAAATACAGGATGGCGGGGATGACGCGGAGGCAATTTGGAGCTGTAGGAGCGAACGCGTTTGCCTTTATTTTCGGAGTTCTCCCGCTAACGGGACTTCCAATCAAGAACTCCGAAAATAACAGCAACCGGAAGTCCCAAATTGGCCGCAGCGGCAGCCCCGCTCCACCTGTAGGTCATTCGTTCAGTCTTTACGGACTACCGTTGAACTCCGAAAAACCGGCAACCGGAATCCCCAATTGGCCGCAGTGACAGCTCCGCTTCACCTGTCCTTTTAGTTCAGTCTATATAGACTGGATTTAACAAACAACTGATTACAGGAAGGTGCGATCCAAATGGCAATCCGATTGATCGTGAAAGAGCCCGATGAGGTTCTGCACAAGACGGCCAAAACCGTAACGAAAATTACCCCCAATGTACAAAAGCTGCTGGACGATATGGCCGATACGATGTATGACGCGGAAGGTGTCGGCCTGGCCGCGCCGCAGGTGGGGATACTGAAACGTCTGATCGTGGTGGATGCGGACGAGGAGCACGGACTCATCAAAATGATCAATCCGGAAATTGTGAGCACTGAAGGGGAGCAGTTTGGCCCGGAAGGCTGCCTCAGCATCCCGGGACTGAATGGCGACGTCCGCCGTGCGGAGACGGTAACGGTGCGGGGACTTGACCGTGAAGGCAAAGAGATTACGGTGACGGCGAGCGGACTGCTGGCCCGCGCGTTTCAGCACGAGATCGATCATCTGAACGGGGTGCTGTTCACGGATATCGCCGAGAAGCTGTACGATATTACGACAGAATCCGGCAATGACGGGGAGTGACAAACGATGAAAATCGTGTTTATGGGCACGCCGGCTTTTGCTGTGCCCTGTCTGAAGATGCTGGCCGAGGAAGGGTATGAGATCGCGGCCGTCGTTACGCAGCCGGATAAACCTCAGGGACGCAAGCGGGTGCTCACGCCGTCGCCGGTGAAGACAGCGGCGCTGGAGCTCGGCCTGCCCGTGCTTCAGCCGCAGCGGCTGCGCAGCCCTGAAGCGGTAGCCGAGCTGGCGGCCTATCAGCCGGACCTGATCGTTACCGCTGCCTACGGCCAAATTTTGCCGAAGGCGGTGCTGGAGCTTCCCCCGCGCGGCTGTGTGAATGTGCACGGCTCGCTGCTGCCGAAATACCGGGGAGGCGCTCCGGTGCAGCGTTCCATTATCAACGGGGAAACGGTGACGGGAATTACGCTGATGTATATGGCCGAGGGGCTGGATACGGGCGATATGATCTCCCGCGTAGAGGTGCCAATCGACGAAGAGGATACGTCGGGCACGCTGTTTGAGAAGCTGAGCGCGGCCGGGCGTGATCTGCTCCGCGCCGAGATGCCGCGGCTGCTGGAAGGGCCGGTCGAAGCTGTGCCGCAGGATGATTCGCAGGCGACCTACGCGCCGAACTTGACGCGCGAGGATGAGCGCATCGACTGGTCGGCGGAATCCCGCTCGATTTATAACCGGGTCCGCGGGCTGGTGCCGTTCTCCGGCGCGTTTACGCTCTGGAACGGCGAAGTGTTTAAGGTATGGGCGGCTGCGAAGCCGGGACCGGACGCTGCCAGTACGGGCGGCGGAGCCGGGCCGGGCACCGTGCTGCAGGTCAATGACCGCGGCATCCTGGTGAAGACGGGTGACGGCAGCCTGCTGCTGACAACCGTCCAGCCCGCGGGCAAAAAAGCAATGGATGCCGCCGCCTTCGGCCGCGGCGGCCTGCTTGCGCCCGGCACGGTGCTGCAATGAGCCGCGCGGGTGACGGCGGCCGGGAGGGACGTCAGGCCGGCGTCCGCCCCGGCGCGGGCGGTCCCGCGCGCGGGAAGGGAGCTGCGGCTTCCGGCGGCAATTCGCGCGGCGGTTCCCGCGGCGGATCGCCGTCCCGCCGGCCGGCAGCCGCTACGGCCCGCGGCGTGGCGCTGGACGTGCTGCTCCGCGTAGAGCAGGAAGGCGCGTACAGCAACCTGCTGCTTAACGCCAGCCTGCAGAAAGCGGGTTTGTCCCGGGAAGACGCCGGACTGGCGACGGAACTGGTCTACGGTACGATTTCAAGACAGCTTACGCTGGATTATATTCTTGGCGGCCTGGTGTCCAAAGGACTGAACAAACTGGAGCCGTGGGTGCGGAACCTGCTGCGCCTGAGCTTGTATCAGATTGTATACTTGGACCGGATTCCGCCGCATGCAGCGGTCAGCGAGGCGGTTAACCTTGCCAAGCGGCGCGGCCACCAAGGCGTCGCCGGAATGGTGAACGGCGTGCTGCGGAGCGCGCTGCGCGCGGGCACACTGCCGGTCATCCCGCCGGATATAGATGCCGCCGAGCGGATTTCTATCCGGCATTCGCATCCGCTCTGGATGGTGCAGCGCTGGATCCGCCGGTACGGCGAAACGGTGACGGAGGCGATTTGCGCGGCAAATAACGAGCCGCCATCTGCCAGTGTCCGGGTGAATACAACGATGTACAGCAGGGACCGTCTGCTTGAGGAGATGCGCGCCCAAGGTCTGGATGCGGCACCTTCCGATGTGAGCCCGTACGGCATTGTTGTTCGCGGAGGCGGCAACCTGGCCCTGACTTCCTGGTACCGCGACGGCCTATTATCTGTCCAGGACGAGAGCTCGATGCTCGTGGCGGAGATGCTTGCGCCCGAGCCGGGGATGCAGGTCCTGGACAGCTGCGCGGCGCCCGGCGGGAAGACGACGCATATGGCTGAGCTGATGCAGGATCGGGGCAGCATCGAGGCCAATGACCTGCATCCGCACAAAGCGAAGCTGATCGCGGATCAGGCGGAGCGCCTGGGTCTTGCTTCCGTACACGCCGTCAGCAGCGATGCGCTGGAGTTGGCCTCAGTGTACGAACCGGGGACCTTCGACCGGATTCTGCTGGACGCCCCGTGTACCGGACTTGGCGTTATCCGCCGGAAGCCCGATTTGAAATGGCGCAAGACGCCCGAAGATGTGGACGCAATCGCCGGGCTGCAGCGAGAGCTGCTGGAGACCGTATCGGGACTGCTGAAGCCGGGCGGGACGCTGGTGTACAGCACCTGTACCATCGAATCCGAAGAAAATGAGGAGGCCGTAGCGGATTTTCTGAGCCGGCATCCGGAATTTTCAGTGGATACGGAGAATTCCGGGGTATGGCAGCGCATCGGCGGAGCGGTGATTTCCGCCGGCGGAGGCCTGCAGATTTTGCCGCAGCATTTTGGGAGCGACGGATTTTTTATTGTGAAGCTCAAGAAATCGCCAGTTGTTTAAGCCCTTTTCCGACCCGCCGTGCGCGCACGGCGGGTCGCTCTTTTACCGTCTTCCGTTTCTGTGTTAGAATAGGAAGGATGAAAATGAATAAGCATACAAAAAACGAAAGTACAGGTGCGATATCCATGAAACCTTTAATATATGATTACAGCCTGGAGGAGCTCCAGGCCTGGGCCAAGGAAAATGGCGAACCGGCGTTCCGCGGCGGACAAATTTTTGACTGGCTGTATGTGAAGCGGGTGAACAGCTTTGAGGAAATGAGCAACCTGCCGAAGACGTTGAGGCAAAAGCTGGAGGACCAGTTTATGATCTCGGCGCTGAAGGAGATTACCAAGCTGGAGTCGAAGGACGGCACAGTCAAATTTCTGTTTGGCCTCCACGACGACCATGCGATCGAGACGGTCATCATGAAGCATAACTACGGCAACAGCGTCTGTGTTACGACCCAGGTCGGCTGCCGGGTCGGCTGTACCTTCTGCGCTTCGACGCTTGGCGGACTGAAGCGCAATCTGACAGCCGGAGAGATCGTCGCTCAAGTCGTAAGATCCCAGCAGATTTTGGATGCCAGAGGCGAACGCGTCAGCAGCATTGTCATCATGGGTACAGGCGAACCCTTCGAGAATTACGAAGCGACAATGAGGTTCCTCCGTTTGATGATCCACGAAAAAGGGCTGAACATCGGACAACGCCACATCACGGTATCGACAAGCGGCATTGTACCGAGCATCTACCAGTTCGCCGACGAAGACACGCAGATTAATTTGGCCATTTCGATTCACGCGCCAAACGATGCGCTCCGGTCGAAGCTGATGCCGGTCAACCGCAGATTCCCCTTCGCCGAGGTCATGGAATCGCTGCGGTATTATCAGGCCAAGACGGGCCGGCGGATCAGCTTTGAATATGCGCTGATCGGCGGAGTCAACGATCAGCCCGAGCACGCCGAGGAGCTGGCTTCGGTGCTGAAGGACATGCTGTGCCATGTCAATTTGATTCCCGTTAACCATGTGCCGGAGCGCAAATATGTAAGAACGTCGCGCAACGATATTTTCCAATTCCAGCGGATTCTATCGGAACGGGGCGTTAATGTAACCATCCGCCGCGAGCAGGGACATGATATCGCGGCCGCCTGCGGCCAATTGCGGGCCAAACATTTGGAGTTGAGGTGATCGTCATTGATCAGAACAGTTCATGCCAGCGATGTCGGCCGGGTCAGAGCCGTCAATGAAGACTCGGTGTGGGTAGGGCTTACGCGCGGCGGCTATACGCTGGGCATCATTGCCGACGGAATGGGCGGACATCAGGCGGGAGACACCGCCAGCAAGCTTGCGCTGGAGACTGTAAAGCAGGGGCTGGAGGAATTGCAGCCGGATGCGGACACGGAAGCGATGCGGAGCGCCTTGGCGTCCGCCATTTTGCAGGCCAACGATACCGTGCACAGCGAGGCGGCGCGGGATGAGAAGTATCACAATATGGGGACCACCGTGGTCGCCGTGCTTCTCAAAGAAGCCGAAGGCTACATCGGCCATATCGGCGACAGCCGGGCGTACAAGGTTAAAGATGGAATGGCACGCCAATTAACCGAAGATCATACGCTGGTCAATGAACTGTTCAAGAACGGGCAGATCAGTCAGGAAGAGCTGGAGAGCCATCCGAGACGCAACGTGCTGACGCGTGCGCTCGGTACCGATCCGGAAACTTCCGTCGATCTGGCGCCCGTCTCTCTTGAACCCGGCGAGCTGCTGCTGCTGTGCAGTGACGGCCTCAGCAGCTTCGTCAGCGCCGAGCATATCGGCAAAGTGGCGGGTATCCGGGAGATCACCCTGGAAGAAAGAGCGGACCGATTACTTCAGCTGGCGTTATTAGCCGGCGGCGGCGATAATATCAGCGTCGCTATGTTGGAACATCAAGATGAGGCCGCCGTGCCGAATGCAAAGGAGTGAGTTTTTATGATCGGTCACGAATTGGGCGGCCGCTATCAAATCATAGAGCGGATCGGCGGAGGCGGAATGGCGCTTGTCTACAGGGCGCACGATATTTTGCTGAACCGGAACGTAGCAGTAAAGGTTCTTAGGGGCCAGTTTGTGCATGATGAGGAGTTCATCCGCCGTTTCAGGCGGGAAGCCCAATCGGCCGCTTCGCTCTCCCATCCGAACGTTGTCAGCATTTACGATGTCGGACAGGAGGACGAAACGCATTATATCGTCATGGAATATGTGGAAGGCAAAAACTTAAACGAAATCATTAAGGAACGCGCGCCGCTGCAGGTGGATGAAGCGGTCCGGATCGCCTCGCAGATTTGCGATGCCCTCGAACATGCCCATCAAAGCGATATTATCCATAGAGATATTAAACCCCATAACATATTGATCGGGCGCAACGGACGGGTGAAGGTGACCGACTTTGGCATTGCGCGCGCCGTGACTTCAACGACCATTACACAAACGGGCTCCGTTGTGGGTTCGGTTCATTATTTTTCCCCGGAACATGCCAAAGGCGTCGCAGCCGGCGCCAAGTCGGACCTGTATTCGCTGGGGATTGTCCTCTACCAGATGCTCACGGGAAACCTGCCTTTTCTTGGCGAAAGTCCAATCAGCGTAGCGCTGAAGCATTTACAGGAAGAATTCGAGGAGCCGCGTGTGCTGAATCCCATGATTCCGCAGAGCGTGGAGAACATTATTTTGAAATCCATGCGCAAAAATCCCGACGAACGTTATCAATCGGCCAAAGAAATGCTGCGCGATCTGGAGACCTGCCTGCTGCCGGAACGCCGTTCGGAGGCTAAATTGCAGTTTGACGAAGAAGAGGATGAGGACCGCACCCGGATTATGCCGGCTATCAAACCGATGCCTGGTACGGTTCCCGTGCGGAGCGGCAGCGGAAGCGGAAGTGAAGAACGGATGCGGGCCGCAGATACACCGGCTGCTACACCGCCCCGCAAGAAGTGGGTAAAGCCGTCCATCTGGATTGGTTCCACGCTGCTTCTTCTGGCCGTTATGTTTGGGATTGTTTGGTATGTGAACGCCAAGCTGGTCGTTCCGGAGGTGCAGGTTCCGAAGGTCATTGGTCTTACGGAACAAGATGCGCGCGCCAAACTCGAGGAAGCGGGGATTGATGTCGTCGAGCCGGTAACCCGGGAATACAATCCGAACGTTACCGAAGGATACGTGTTTAAGCAGAGTAAGGAACCGGAGAGTATGGTCAAAAAAGGCTACGATATTATATTGACCGTAGGCGCCGCCAAACCGCTTGTCAAAATGACGGATGTT
Source organism: Paenibacillus nanchangensis (assembly GCF_046543445.1). Taxonomy (NCBI): domain Bacteria; kingdom Bacillati; phylum Bacillota; class Bacilli; order Caryophanales; family Paenibacillaceae; genus Paenibacillus; species Paenibacillus nanchangensis. Next base: position 54,388 of record NZ_JBHOFD010000004.1, on the reverse strand, counting down.
ACCGGGATGAGTGAAGAAGAAGCGGTGCAGGCCCTGATCCAGCAGGGGGTCGAGGAAAGCCGGATCAAACTGGATCCGCGTTATAACGAAGAGACGCCGGAAGGCGATGTGATCAGCCAGGATCCGGCCGCGGGCAGCGACTATGATCCGGATACTGCCGCCGTCACGCTGATTGTCAGCAAAGGGAAAGAAAGTGTGGAGATGCCGGATCTGAAGAATCTGACGGTCGATCAGGCCAAGCAGAAGCTGGAGAAGGCGGGTCTCACATTAGATGAAATTCAAGAGGAAGCCAGCTTTGAATATGAAGCGGGCAAGATTACCGCACAGTGGCCGTATGATCCGGGAGCTGAAGCAAGCCCTGGCGAAAAAATCAAGGTGACCGTCAGCACGGGTTATCCGCCGGAAGCCTTCCGTTATACATTCAACCTGCCTGTGGAGCCCGTGGAACCGGGCGGCAGAACGAAAATCCGGATCGAATTTGCAGATGCCCGCAACAACGGGGAGAAGCAGGAATGGGGCACGCGGACGGTCGGCAAGCGCCAGACGCTTGCCATAGAGATGCTGCTGGCGCCTAACAAAGACGGGGTTGTGTACGTGTATCATGATGGAGAATTTTTTGATACGTACCCGGTAACTTACGTCGACGCCAAAAACGGCACAGTTCCGATTCCGCAGTTCACCGAAGAACCGAGCCCTGAGCCTACACAGACACCGGAGCCGACGCCGCCGGCCAGTCCGGAGGCAACCGTTGATCCGGCAATGGCGCCAGGTGCTGAAGGCACGGAGAACGGAGAAGGCGGCGGGGACCAGACCGGCGAAAATCAGACCGGCGGGAACAACGCAGCCGGCAACAATGCCGCCCTGAATGGAGAAGCCAATGCCGGCGGCACAGAGCTTGCTTCCAACCAGGTTGGCGGCCAAGGGAATGGCAATGGCAAAGGAAACGGCCACGGTAATGGTAAGGCTGCAGGAAAAGGCAACAATAAAGAACATAAAGAGTAAGGAAGCAAAGAGTAAAAGAACCAAGGCCCCAAAAAACCAAGCACCACCATGAAGAATAACAGCCGCTGCGGCTGACCCATCCCGGCTTGCGTATGATGAATGCGCAAGCCCTCATTCTTCATAACCCCTATTCATAACTTCTAATAGAGAGGAAGGCTTGTAATGTATGCCTGAAGGGATTATCGTAAAAGCGCTAAGCGGCTATTATTACGTCAAACCTCTGCGTGACGGCAGACCGGCTGCGGAAGAGGAGTCTGTCCAATGCCGGGCGAGAGGCATATTCAAGAAGAAAGGTGTCTCCCCCCTGGTGGGTGACCGGGTCGTGTACGGCATCACCGAAAACGGGGAAGGGACCGTGGATGAAATCAGTCCCCGCACCTCGGAGCTGATTCGTCCTCCCGTAGCGAATGTGGATCAAGCCGTTTTGCTGTTTTCGGTAAAAGAGCCGGATTTGAATCTGCAGCTGCTGGACAAGTTCCTCGTCCATATCGAGCATGCCGGTCTGGATACGCTGATCGTGCTGACGAAACGTGACTTGCTGGATGAAGACGATTCATCTGTAGAAGAAGCCAAGGCGCTATACGAGCGGATCGGCTACGAAGTGCTGGTAACGAGTTCTTTGACGGGGGCGGGCAAAGAACCCGTGCTTGAACGGCTGGAAGGCCGGATCAGCGTGTTCGCCGGCCAATCGGGAGTCGGCAAGTCCTCGCTGCTGAACCGCCTGGTTCCAGGCCTTGGGCTCGAAACAAGCGAAATCAGCCTGCGTTTGGGCCGGGGGAAACACACCACCCGCCATGTCGAGCTGATGGATATCGGCGCAGGCGGATTTGTGGCCGATACGCCCGGCTTCAGCCAGCTGGACTTTTTGGAGCTGGGTGTGGAGGAGCTGTCGGCCTGCTTCCGCGAGTTTGTTCCTTACGCGGCAGACTGCAAATTCCGGGGCTGCAGCCATCTGCACGAGCCGGGTTGCAAAGTGATCGAAGCGCATGCGGAGGGCGTAATCGCTGAGAGCCGATACGAGCATTACAAGCTGTTTTTTTCGGAAATGAAAGACAAGAAGCGGAGGTACTAGAGATGATCATTATGGCACCCTCGCTCCTGTCGGCGGATTTCGCCGCACTGGGAGCCGAAATGAAAGACGCGGAGGCATCCGGCGCGGACTGGATCCATGTTGATGTAATGGACGGCCATTTTGTGCCAAATATTACGCTTGGACCGGCAATCGTCAAGGCGGTGTCGGCGCACACGTCGCTTCCGCTTGATGTGCATCTGATGATGGAAGGACCGGAGCGGTATCTGGCCGAGTTCGCCGCGGCCGGCGCTTCGGGTCTGACCGTGCATGCGGAAGCGTGTGTCCATCTCCACCGGACCGTGCACCAGATCAAGGAGCTGGGCCTCCGGGCGGGCGTTGCAATCAATCCGGGCACACCGGCGCTGGCTGTCAAAGAGGTGCTGGAGGATGTGGATCTGGTTCTGGTGATGACGGTAAATCCCGGGTTTGGGGGGCAGGCGTTTATTCCCAAGACGCTCGGCAAAATCCGGCAGATCCGCGAGTGGGCGCTGGAGTCGCATCCCGACCTGCTGATTGAAGTGGATGGCGGCGTTGCGGAGGAAACGGCGAAGCTGGTGGCGGAGGCAGGCGCTAATGTGCTGGTCGCCGGGAACGCCGTATTCGGCCGTAAGGACCGCGCCGGGGCTATCGCCGCGATCCGTGCTGCAGCGGAGTCCGGAACAGCAGCGGACGCATGAACCGGTCCGGAATAGGCCAAGTTCCGGCGGCATAAATATGGTTACATGAGCTTGAAACTCATGTAGCCTTTTTTTTGTATTCAAGCCTGGGAGCGGGGGCGATTCCATGAACGGATTGTGGCAGACTGTTACCAGAAGTGGGCGCAGAGCATAGTATAAACCGAGGGTAGAACGATGGGAGGTTGAAGAATGAAATTCTACACATTTAAGCTGCCGAAATTTTTGGGAGGCTTCGTCAAAGCGATCCTGAATACGTTTCAGAAGAGCTGACCGCTTCCAGGCCGGAGGCCCGCCCGGCTGCCGGCGGAGATGTGCGGGCAAACGAAAAAAAGCACCTTACGCAGTAAGGGTGCTTTTTGCTTTCATATGGGCATTTAGAAGGGCCGAAATTATACGCGCTCTACCTTGCCGGATTTCAGAGCACGGGTGCTCACGTATACGCGCTTCGGTTTGCCGTTTACCAGGATGCGAACTTTCTGAACGTTCACTCCCCAGGAGCGGCGATTGCGGTTATTCGCGTGGGACACGTGGTTACCGCTGCTTGGTTTCTTACCAGTGACTGCACATTTGCGGGACATCGATTACACCTCCTTGTTTCGTAACCCTGCATAAAACAATACTTATATATAATATCACAGCAAAATTTGCTTCGTCAACTGCTTCAAAAACATTTATTTCTGAAGTCTCTTATAGTACAATAAAGGTTAGTGTATTATGTCCAGTTCATGAGAGCAATGATATGGCATGAAGTTAGGAAGGGGAATTCTCATTGAGTAAGCGTTCTATAAATGGAACAGATTTCACCGCGATGGTGCTCACCGGCGCGGATCAACTGCAGCAGCATGCGGAACACGTCAATTCCCTGAATGTCTTCCCCGTACCGGATGGGGACACAGGAACCAATATGAATCTGACGATGACGGCCGGAGCGAACGAGCTGCGGAGGAACAATACGGCGTCTGTAGGACAATGTGCGGGCGTGCTGTCCAAAGGTCTGCTGATGGGCGCCCGGGGCAACTCCGGCGTCATTCTGTCTCAGCTGTTCAGAGGCTTTGGGCGTTATGCGGCCCAGTATGACGAGCTGAACGCACAGCAGTTCGCCGCTGCGCTCCAGACAGGTGTGGATACGGCCTACAAGGCCGTTGTAAAGCCGGTTGAAGGCACGATCTTGACCGTTGCCAAAGAAGCGGCCAAGCATGCGGTGTATTATGCCCGGCGCAACGCGGATGTCGTCGAGCTGATGACGGAAGTGCTGGCCAAAGCCAAAGAAGCGCTTGCGCATACGCCGGAGCTGCTGCCTGTCCTGAAGCAGGTGGGCGTCGTGGATTCCGGCGGGCAAGGACTCGTGTATATCTATGAAGGTTTCCTTCAGCATCTGACAAGCGGTGCAGGGGGTGCCCCGGTTTTCACGCCGGCTCCAGCGCCGCAGGCGGCAGCGCCTGCTCCTCAGCTGCGCAAGGAACCGGCCGCTGTTCCGGCCGTGCCCGCGTCGGCGCAATCCCAGCTGTCCACCGAGGATATCGAGTTCCTGTACGATATGGAGTTTTTTATCAACCGTAAGCTCGGTGCAGGACCGGCATCGGTATTCGATGAAGATCAATTCAGGAAAGCGTTATCCCAGAACGGCGATTCCATCATCGTAATTTCCGATGACGACACCATCAAGGTGCACGTCCATTCCAAGGCGCCCGGCGAGGTGCTGAATCTGGCACTGCGGTTTGGCGAAATTACTCAAATTCACATCCTGAACATGAGAGAGCAGCACCGTGAGCTGCTGACTGCAGGCATGGATATCGCTCCGATGCCGGAATTGTTTGCGGACATGCCCGCTGAAACGACGAGCGTTCCCGCGCCTGCCGTTCCGCCTGCCGACGACCTGGCGCCTTTCGGTTTCATTGCCGTCTCGTCCGGTCAAGGCATCGCCGATATTTTCAAGAGCCTGGGTATTGACGTCGTCCTGTCCGGCGGACAAACGATGAATCCGAGCACCGAAGACTTTGTGAATGCTATCGCATCGATTTCGGCGGGCCATATTTTTATCCTGCCCAATAACTCCAACATCGTTTTGGCGGCCCAACAGGCCAAAGAACTGCTGGAGGGAGAACGCGAGATCACGGTGATCCCGAGCAAAAGCATTCCGCAGGGCATCGCCGCCGCATTTGCGTTCCAGGAGGACGAACCGGTTGAGGCGAACGCGGAGAACATGCTGGAAGCGATCCAGCGGGTTAAGTCCGGCCAGGTGACACATGCGGTTCGCGATACGCTGTATGAAGAACTGGACATCAAAGCGGGTCAATTTATCGGAATTTCGAATTCGAAAATTGTCGCTGCGGCGGAGGACCTGCTGTCCGCCTGCCAAGCCCTTTTGTCTCATATGATGGTGAATGGCGATGAAGTGGTCACCGTCCTGAAGGGCGAGGACAGCACGCCGGAAGCGACGGCACAGCTTAGCGCATGGCTGAAAGAGACGTATCCGGAAGCTGAAGTCGAAATTCATGAAGGCGGACAGCCGCTCTATTACTATTTATTTTCCGTTGAGCCGTAAAAACGGCAGAAGAAGCGCAGGGGAGGCAATCCATGAACCTTACCGTTATCGTTACTGACAGCACCTCGGATATACCGCCGGAAATGGCCAAATCGCTCGGAATCGAGGTTGTGCCGCTCACGCTTATGTTCGGCAGTGAGGCATTCCGGGATAATGTGGACATTACGCCAGAGCAGTTCTACGAACGGCTGCCGCGCGTATCGCAGCTGCCGACAACGTCGCAGCCGTCGCCGGTGGAGTATATGAACGTCTATCGCGGCATCATGGAGCGGTTTCCCGGGAGCGCGATTCTTTCTTTTCATATTTCGTCCGGCCTGAGCGGGACTTACCAGTCCGCCATGCTGGCCAAGTCGATGCTGGAAGAAGAAGGGGAGCGGATCACCGTAGTGGACTCCTTGTCCGCTTCCTACGGTTTCGGTATGATGGTTGTCCATGCCGCGCGACTGGCCGCGGAAGGCAAGCCGCCTGAAGAGATTTTGCGGTCTGCGGAGGAGCTGCGGCAGTCCAGAAAGCTGTATTTTCTGGTGGACACGCTGGAATATTTGCAAAAAGGCGGGAGGATCGGCAAAGCGTCCGCCATTCTTGGCACACTCCTGAATATCAAGCCGATTTTGTCCATCGACAAAGAAGGCATCATCTACGCCGTCGAAAAAGTCCGGGGCCGCAAGAAAGCGGTCGCCCGGATGATCGAACTGTTCAAACAGGATTTACAGGGCGTTGACAGGGTCAACGTCGCAGTAGGTCACACGGCTGAACCGTCTTCAGCCGAAGAATTCCTGACCGAGCTGTCAGGGCATTTCAAGCTGGAAGAGAAAGTGCTGACGAACGTGGGACCTGTGGTCGGCAGCCATGTCGGCAACGGGACCCTGGCCGTATTCATTTGGCCCGCCGGCAAGTAGAGGGATTCGTATGACGTTATCTTTACAAGAAATTCAGATACAGCAGGTCAAAGGCGTGAGTGCTCAGAAAGCAGCCGAGCTTCACGCCTTTGGCATCTATTCCGTAGCGGATCTGCTTGAGTATTATCCATTCCGGTACGAGGATTACCGCCCCCGCACATTAAGCGAAGTGAAGCACGGCGACAAGGTAACGGTCCAAGCCAAAGTGATGGGTGTTCCGGTACTGCAGCGCTACGGCGGTAAGTCGAGGCTGAGCTGCAAAATGCTGGCCGAACCTTGGATGTTTACGGCCACCTGGTTCAACCGGCCTTTTGTCAGGGAGCAGCTTACGCCCGGTAGAGAAATCGTCCTGTCCGGGAAATGGGATCAGAAGCGAAGCCAGATCACTGTAACCGACTACGAATTTCCCGACAAGGGAGAGGGGAAAACCGGCACGCTGCAGCCCGTGTATTCGGTAGGCGGTAAAATCACGCAGAACTGGATCCGCAAAACGATCTGGACGGCGCTTCAGCAGTATGGGGAGCTGATTCCCGAAATCCTGCCGTCGTTGATTTTGCGCAAATATGATTTTATGCCCCGCAAACGGGCGATTGCCACGATCCACCGCCCTGAAGATACACGTGAAGGGCAGCAGGGAAGAAGGCGGATGGTGTATGAAGAGCTGTTTTTGTTCCAGCTGAAAATGCAGGCGTTTCGCGTATTAAACCGCGGCCGGATGGACGGGGTCGTGCATACCGCCGACAACGCTACAATCCGGGAGTTCGTCCGCAGCCTGCCATTTGAGCTTACGGATGCTCAAAAGCGGGTCGAACTGGAGATCTTGCATGATATGCGCTCCCCGTACTGCATGAACCGGCTGCTGCAGGGTGATGTCGGCTCAGGCAAAACGGTGATTGCGGCCATCGGGCTGTTTGCCGCTGTTCGTTCCGGTTACCAGGGCGCGCTGATGGTTCCGACCGAAATCCTGGCGGAGCAGCATACCCGCTCGCTTCAGCGCTTGTTCGAGCCGTTTGGCATTACGGTTGGCCTGCTCACCAGCAGCGTGACCGGCCGCAAGCGCAAGGATCTGCTGGCCTCACTGCAAATGGGCTTAATCGATATTATTGTCGGGACACATGCGCTGATCCAGGAGGATGTGTATTTCCGTGAGCTGGGGTTTGTAGTTACGGACGAGCAGCACCGGTTTGGCGTCAATCAGCGGAGCATTCTCCGCCGCAAAGGCTACAATCCGGATGTGCTGACCATGACGGCGACGCCCATTCCCCGGACCATGGCGATTACCGTGTTTGGGGACATGGATGTCTCGACCCTGTCAGAGCGTCCTAAAGGCCGCATTCCGATCAAGACGCATTGGGTGAAACACGACATGATGGACAAAGTGCTGAAGCTGATTGCCCGTGAGGTCAGCCAAGGCCGGCAGGCTTATCTCATCTGTCCGCTGATCGAAGAATCGGACAAGCTTGACGTGCAGAATGCCATCGACCTGTATGTGCAGATGCAGCAAGCATTTCCCGATTTCAAAGTGGGACTGCTCCACGGCCGGATGACGCCGGCGGAAAAAGACGAAGTAATGCGCGCATTTTACGAAAACGAAGCCCAGCTGCTTGTCTCCACCACCGTCGTAGAGGTGGGGGTCGATGTGCCGAATGCGACGCTGATGGTGATTATGGACGCCGACCGGTTTGGCCTGTCGCAGCTTCACCAGCTGCGGGGCCGGGTAGGCCGGGGCGAACATGCTTCGTATTGCGTGCTTGTTGCCGACCCAAAGTCCGAGGTTGGGCGTGAGCGCCTGACAGCCATGACTGAAACGGATGATGGGTTCGAGGTGTCGAGACGGGATCTGGAGCTCCGGGGACCCGGCGATTTTTTTGGGACAAAGCAAAGCGGTCTGCCTGAATTCCGGCTGGCTGATATGACTGCCGATTTTGCCATACTGGAACAGACACGGGACGATGCGGCAGCGCTGCTGGCGGACGGGACCTTTTGGACGGCGGCGGAATTTGCCCCGCTGCGCGGATATTTGCAGAAGGAGCAGATTTTTCAGGGAGATTTGATTGACTGAGCGGGCAGTTCAGCCCCGCGTATCAAATATTGCATGCAACTAGGCACATTCGTCATCCGGAAGTCATATACTGGAATGTCCGGATAGAATGGGAGGTGCCATAAGGTTGAACTATGTGCAGTATGGAATCAGTCCCCAATTTGTGGAGCGGGTCAAGGTAAAGATGAAGAATCCCGCTACCAAAGAACGCATCAAAGCCATGATTAACGGGGTGTCCAAACAGGATCTCCAGAATACAGCTACGGTGCGGCGGCTCGTTCGGGGAGCGGCTGGAGTCCTTAACGAGAAGCTGACTCCGGCTCAGGAGGAGCAGATTGTGCGGTTTGTGATTGCCCAGCGAATCGATCCGTCGAATACGTTTCATCTGATCCGTTTATGGGGCATGTTTAGATGACAAGCCGCCAAGGCGGCCGGGCAGCAGCCGGTTCCGCGTTTCGGCTGAAAACAACATGAAGAGGGCTGACCTCTCAAGCCGGTAACTATGGCTTGAGAGGTCAGCCCTTCTTTATGACGGAAGCCAATCCTTTATCGTCAGGATTCGCGTTCGGTCAATGTTTTGTCCGCTTTGCGTTTCAAATAACGGCTGTTGAATTTGAACACTTTGTCCAGAAGGTTGAACACCAGTTTGGATTCTTTGGTCAACAGCGGACCCATAATGGCCAGAATCAGCACGTACATCGCCGCAAATGGCTGCAGCACTGCCATCAGGCCGCCGGCTTTGCCGAGATTCGCCATAATGATCGAGAACTCGCCTCTGGAAACAATGGTCAGCCCGATATTGGCGGAAGCCCTGGGGCTAAGCCCGGCGCTGCGGCCCGACAGCATACCTGCCAGGAAGTTGCCGAACAGCGTCACCGCCACGGCAGCCAGCGCGTACCAGAACGATTCTCCGCCAAGCGACATCGGATCGATGGTCAGACCGAAGCTGAAGAAGAAGATCGCTCCGAAGAAATCCCGGAACGGGATAACCAGCTTTTCGATGCGCTTCACGTGATCGGTATCGGCCAGAACCAGCCCGGCGAGCAGGGCGCCAATGGCTTCGGCGACATGGATCGTCTCGGAGAAACCCGCAATCAGGAACAGCGATCCAAAGATGACGAGTGAAAACAGTTCGCCTGATTGAATGTTCAGTGCCCGGTTCAGCAGCGGAACCAGCTTTCTGCCAATAATCAGGATGCCCAGCATGTAGCCGAGTGCGATGGCAGCCGATAGGAGAATGCCGCCCACCGAGGTCGAACCGCTGAGCAGGAAACCGGACAGGATGGAAATATAAACGGCAAGAAAGACGTCTTCAAACATGATAATGCCGAGGATCATTTCCGTCTCCGGGTTGGCCGTCCGCTTCAGGTCGACCAGAACCTTGGCCACAATCGCACTGGAAGAGATGGTTGTGATACCCGCGATCACGAGCGTCTCTGCCAGCGGGAAGCCCAAAGCAAATCCAAGCACCAGTCCTAACGTGAAATTGATCAGAATATAAATGGTGCCGCCAACCGCGATGGATTTGCCAGCTTTGACTAGACGGGAAACTGAAAACTCCAAGCCGAGGTAAAACAGCAGAAACAGGACGCCGATGCGGCCGAGGAACTCAATCAAAGAGGCGCTTTCGATAAACCGAAAGTCGAGATGCCAGATCTTGAAGGCATGCGGTCCTACCGCCATGCCGACCAGGATATAGAACGGAACTACGGAGAAGCGGAGTTTGCTGGAGATAAGGCCGGCCATTGCGATCAGCGCAATGGCCAGACCGATTTCGAATACAACATGATTCATCTATTAACCACACCCGTTCCTTAGGATTTCTCGGAACCGTCGATGCTGCTCCCGTTCGCCGGCGGCGACAATCATGCACTCGGCGCTTAGCACGATGTCGGCTCCCGGATTAATATGCTTTGTATGATTCTTCTCAATTACTGCAATAATGCTTACCCCCGCACGCGCCCGGATATCGAGCTGTCCGATGGTGTGTCCGATGCATTGATTACCCGGCTCCATCTTGTACCATTCAATGACAAGGTCATCGAGTGCGACCTCAATAGACTCCAAGGCTTTGGGCTTATAAGTGACTCCGCCCACAACGGCGGAAAGCGTGCGTGCTTCCTCATCATCAAGGGTGACCATGGAGATGCTGTCGTCGGGGTCGTCGTAATGGAAATGGTACAGTTCGCGGCGGCCGTCGTCATGGACGATGATGACAAGCTTGTCTCCGCTTCTGGTTTGGAAAACAAATTTTTTGCCGATCCCTGGAAGGTCGGTTTCTCTATAATTCATGATAAATCCTCCTGTGGATAACTATACTTGGCTTGCAGATTCAATGAATTTCATTAAGCGCTAAAATGATCTACGAAACGTGAGGTGTATTTCACCGGACGCAGCAGCAGTTTCTTTAACCGTTTGCCGATCAGCGGAATGAACAAAGCGCCTGCCGTACCCGGCATCATCGGATCGGCGGGGGGAATGCTCCCGGCATTCGGTGCCTTGACAGCCAGGGATCCCGGCCATTTGGGATGGAACCGAAAGGTCGTCGCAAATGGATGATCATGCTTGTAAGGGTGATAGGCGTTCTGTTCGTAATTAACCGGCTGATTGCGATGCGCAAAGGTGTCGGTGTTCGGAAAGGCCAAAGCCAAAGAAAACAGTACCAGCATCAGCACGGCAGCAAGTCTGCTAGTCTTCGAGCGCTTCATTCCATACACCTCCTTTCGGCTAGTTATGTAAATAATGATACCATAGGGCGGAGTTCAATCCAAATCGAATCCGTATTTTTTTACAAGAGAACGTGATAGAAAAGCAGATTTTGTAAGTGTTGAAGAGATAAGGGCATGTTTCTGCTTATAATCGGGTTAAACAGGCTGGAAATTACGAAAAACGTTCCAAATTGAACCTCGACATATTTGTGCAGCTTGCATCAACGGGAGGTTCGGCGGCTGGCACAGAAGGAATATTTTGGTGAATAATGGGCCGACATGAGTATCGTCTTGAGGGAAACGGCTGCTGAGGAAGGAGTGCTTCCGCTACGTGACTTGAGACTAGGTAAGGCTGAATCGGATAGAATGAAAAAAGCCCGCGCCGGCAGGCCAGCTGCATTTATGCCGGACGATCGGTACGGGCTGTGTAACAGAGGGTTCTGAGGCGTCGTTTGCCCCAAATGGGTTGATCCGGTACTACATTACGCTCCGCATAAACAGGATCACATCGCTCCAGTACCCGGTGTCCAGATTGCTGATCTGCACGCCGGGATCCCCCCAGGTATGAATGAATTTGCCGTCGCCAATATAGATGCCGACATGGCCCGGGATCGCATCGCTCTCAAAACGTCCGGGTACGGTAAAAAAGATCAGGTCGCCTTTTTGCAGCTGGTCCCGGGAAACGCGTGTTCCTGTTTTTCCTTGATCTTTAGCAAGCCGGGGAAGGTCGACGCCATAGCGTTTAAACACATGTCTTGTGAAGGAGGAGCAGTCGAAAGTCCGCGAATTTTCATAGGGCTCTGCGCCAAATTCGTAAGGTACGCCTAAGAACTGCTTCGCGTACTGAATCAGGCTGTCGGAGTTACCCGAGGCTGCTTGAATCCGGAACCGGGGTTCTTTGGACTGCTCCGCAGTTTCCTGCCGCTTCTGCTCGTTTTCTTTATAGGTTGGTGTCCCGATTACAATGGAACCGGTGTCCCGGCTTAAGCTGACGTTTGCATGCAGCAGTTTGGACAAGGCGTCGGCGGACAGGAACATTTGATTGCCGTTCATCACCGGCGCGTCGGGCAGGGTTACCGGATGGCCATAAGCTGAAGCCTGAACTGAACCGGGACGCAGGCGGAACATGCAGTCGGTGTAACCCATTTTTATTTCTCCGTCTTTACCGCCTTCCGCAAAAAGCCGGTACCCGAGCTGGTCCGCTGCAACGCTAAGCGGAATTAACGCCGCGTTGTCGCTTCGCTTCAAGCTTAGCGAAGTGCCTGTTTTTGCTTTGGCTTCATTTGTGTGGACGTGCTGCTGGGCTTGATCCGTGTCCGCGGGAGCGGTGCCGCAGCCGGCCTGCGCGGCGGTAACGGCTGCCAGCAGCAGCAAACGGGGGAAAATGGCTTTTGGATGATTCAGCATGTAGATGGCCTCCAAGCGATGTATTTACTGAAAAGTGTGCGCAGCCGGTCCTGCTTTATGTAACAAAAACGTGAGGAAAACGATGTAAAACTCCTAAATTTAAACGATTGACGGATATTCGCCGCCAAGCTAATATAAGTGAATAGACTTGGCGTTGAAGTTAAGAGGTTCATGTAAGCTGTCGCTTTAATAAATAGAAGCGATACTGCTGTAACGCTCACTTCAATGCACGCGCTGAAACCGTAAACGAAGGGGTTGTCACTATGAAAACAAAGAAAATATGGGCCGGGATCGGCTTATCGCTGATGCTGCTGGCTGCCGGCTGCGGCTCCAATAACGGCGGCGCGGCTTCGAACGGCAATGCAGGACAGGGAGCCCAGCCATCCGCTGGCTCCGGAGCTGCGGATGGCAAATCCTACAAAGTTGCCATTTCGCAAATCGTCGAGCATCCGTCTCTGGATGCTACCCGCGAAGGGTTCCTTGCCGCATTAAAAGACGCGGGCCTTACGGAAGGCGATAATTTGACCGTGGACTATCAGAACGCCCAGAACGACCAATCTAATAACCTTTCGATCGCCCAGAAGCTGGCGACTGAGGATAACGATTTGATTCTGGCGATTGCGACACCTTCGGCCCAGGCCGTTGTGCAGTCCGTCAAAAACGATACGCCAATCTTGTTTGCGGCGGTCACGGACCCGATCGACGCCAAGCTGGTCAAGGACTTGGAGAAACCGGGCGGCAACGTGTCGGGCGCTTCCGATACGAATCCGGAAGCAATCACCCGGTTGATGGATTTTATCGCCAAGCAGTTCCCAAAAGTGAAGAAGCTCGGCATCATCATTAATGAAGGTGAAGCTAATGCGGTCGTTATGGCGGCAAAGGCGCAGGAGGCCCTTGACAAGCATGGAATCGAGCTGATAAAAGCACCGGTAACGAACACCTCCGAAGTGAAGCAGGCGGCCGAGTCCCTTGTGGGCCGGGCGGACGCGCTGTACATTACACTGGATAATACGGTTGTGAACGGCGTCGATTCGATTATTCAGACGGCCAAAGACAACAAGCTGCCGTTCTTCTCCAGCGACCGCGACACGGTTGAGAAGGGAGCATTCGCCACGGTCGGCTTCAAGTATTACGATCATGGCTACCAGGTAGGCGAGATGGCGGCTGAAGTGCTGAAGAACGGCACTTCTCCAGGCGAGATGAAGGTAGCGAAGCAGGAGAAGCTGGACCTGATTCTTAACCTGAAATCGGCACAAGATCAAGGCATCGAGGTAACGGACGCGATGAAAGCGGAAGTCGCGGACCAAAACAACAATTTGATTCAATAATCGATCTTATAGGTGACGGGGCGTTTTCTGCGGAACGCCCCTTGTCGTTTCAAGGAGGAACAGGGATGGACTGGTTAAATGGCGCAGTCGAATTGGGGCTGCTTTATGCTTTTATGGCGCTTGGCGTTTATATTACATTTCGGATTTTGGATTTCCCCGACTTGACCGTGGACGGGAGTTTTACGACGGGCGGCGCAATTGCGGCTGTCCTGATTACAAACGGCGTACATCCGCTGCTCGCTACTCTGGCGGCGGGAGCCGGCGGGATGCTGGCTGGTGCGTGTACCGGCCTGCTGCATACAAAAGGACGGATAAACGGGCTGCTGTCCGGCATTCTCATGATGATCGCGCTCTATTCGATTAATTTGCGTATTATGGGCAAGCCAAACGTGTCGATGATGGGTGAAAATATCGTTTTCGCCTCTATCGATCCGCTAATTATTATGCCTTTTGTTGTCATTATTATTAAGGTGCTGCTGGACTTGTTTCTGCGGACCGATCTGGGGCTTGCGCTGCGGGCGACGGGGGACAACGCCAAAATGATCCGCAGCTTCGGCGTAAACACGGACAATACCATCATTCTCGGCATCAGTCTTTCCAACGGTCTAGTGGCCCTTTCGGGCGCGCTTGTATCCCAGGTATCGGGTTTTGCGGATGCTTCGGCAGGGATCGGAATGATCGTGATCGGGCTGGCTTCGGTGATTATCGGTGAAGCGATTTTCGGCGCAAAAAGTGTCTTCCGCGCCACACTCGCCGTCGTGCTTGGCTCGATTGTCTACCGTATCGTCGTGGCCCTGGCGCTGCGCGTGAACCTCGATGCTTCGGACCTGAAGCTGATTACGGCTATTATCGTCATCATCGCTCTCGTGTTCCCGTCCATCCAGCGGGTATTCAAAGAGAAGAGCACCGCGCGCAAACGGACTGCCGAGCTGGTAGCCGCCAATGCCAAAACGGATGCCGTAGCAGGCAAGAGAGGGGGCGGCGTCAATGCTGGAGCTTAATAACGTATCGAAGTTGTTTAATCCGGGTTCGCCGGATGAAAAAATTGCCTTGCTCGGCATTCAGCTGACTTTGCGCCCTGGCGATTTCGTCACCATTATCGGCAGCAACGGCGCCGGGAAGTCGACCTTGATGAACATTATTTCCGGCGTCATGAAGCCGGATATCGGCGAGGTGCGGATTGAAGGTTCTTCAATCAGCAGTTTGCCGGAATACCGGCGAGCCCGCTGGATCGGCCGCGTGTTCCAGGACCCGATGGCGGGAACCGCGCCGCATATGACCATAGAAGAAAATCTGGCCATGGCCTACCGCCGCGGCCAATCGAGAGGACTGCGTTTCGGCACCGGTGCAAGCTCGCGCAAGCTGTTCAAGGAGCAGCTTCAGCGGCTTGGCATCGGGCTGGAGAACCGCCTGCGCGCCAAAGTCGGTTTGCTGTCCGGCGGCGAGCGGCAGGCGCTCAGCCTGCTGATGGCCACCTTTACGAAACCGCAGATCCTGCTGCTGGATGAACACACGGCTGCGCTTGACCCGTCAAGAGCAGAGCTGATTACCCGCTTGACCGAGTCGATCGTGCGCGAAATGAACTTGACGACCCTGATGGTTACCCATAACATGGAGCAGGCGATCCGGCTGGGGAACCGGCTGATTATGATGGACAAAGGGCGCATTATTCTCGACATCGATGAGGAGCGCAAACGCGATTTAACCGTTGAGCGGCTGATGAGCGAATTTGAGAGCATTAGCGGGCACAAACTGGCTGATGACCGGATCATGCTCGGCTGATTGGGTTGGCCGGCTTGGCCGCATTTCGAACCGGCATCTGTAAAAGGTAGGGTGCCGGGTTGAGATTTCACGGCAGGCATGGTATGATACCGCTAACCATATACGAAACGGGGTTGAACGGATAATGTAGAATTCTTGCAGAGATAAGACAAGTTAACGCTAAGTAGCGGTACGCTTGTTTTGTTGTGCAAGAAAGATACCTTATCCGTTCGCTCATCGGCATATTCCGCTTGCGTGCAGACGCAGGCGGCTTCCTTTGTCGTACCATTTATGAGCCGTAAGAGAGGGTACTTTCTTGCGGCTCTATTTTTTATGTGCGGGGAGGATGCCGTTTATGTCAATCATTAACGTATCAAACCTTACTTTTGCTTACGAAGACAGTTATGAACCGATATTCGACCATGCCAGTTTCCAGATCGATACTGACTGGAAGCTGGGCTTTACCGGCAGGAACGGACGGGGCAAAACGACCTTTCTTCAGCTGCTGCTCGGCAAATATGAATACAGCGGAACAATTTCCGCTTCGGTGGAATTTGATTATTTTCCGTTTGAAGTGCAGGACCAAGAGCAGCTGACATTAACCTTAGTTGAAGACATCGTTCCGGAGCGGCAGCAGTGGGAAATCATGCGGGAATTTACTTTGCTGGGCATGGACGACGGCGTTTTTTACCGCCCGTTTGACTCCCTGTCGAACGGCGAACAGACAAAAGTGCTGCTGGCCGCGCTGTTCCTCAAAGAAAACCGGTTTTTGCTGATCGACGAACCCACCAACCATCTTGACGCAGAAGCGAGAGAACTGGTAGGACGCTATTTGTCCTCCAAAAAGGGCTATATCCTCGTTTCCCATGACCGTGCGTTTCTTGATCAGTGCGTGGACCATATTTTGTCCATTAACCGTACAAACCTGGAGATTCAGAAGGGGAATTTTTCGGCCTGGAATGAAAACAAGCTGCGGCAGGACCGTTTTGAACAGGCGGAGAACGACAAGCTCAAAAAAGACGTCAAGCGGCTGACCGAAGCCTCCAAGCAGACCGCCGACTGGTCCCATGCCGTGGAACGGTCCAAAAACGGAACACGCAATTCGGGTTCCAAAATCGATAAGGGGTATGTCGGCCACAAGGCGGCTAAAATGATGAAACGCTCCAAGTCGCTTGAAAACAGACAGCAGGAGGCGATCCGGGAAAAGTCCGCGCTGCTTAAAAATGTGGAAACGGCGGAAAGCCTGAAAATCCCCTGCCTTAATTACAGCGGCAGACTGGTGGAGCTGAACCGGGTGACGATTCAATACAGCGGGCAGCCGGTCTGCCGGGACGTCAGCTTCACCATTGAACAAGGGGACCGGATCGCGCTGTCGGGCCGGAACGGCACGGGCAAATCGAGCCTCTTAAAGCTGATCTGCGGCGAAGACATCCCCTATACCGGCACGCTGCACAGAGGAAGCCGGCTGCAAATTTCTTATGTGCCGCAGGACACCTCGCATTTGAAGGGCAGCTTGACCGATTACGCAAGAGCATACAGTGTGGATGAAAGCCTGATGAAAGCGATCCTTCGCAAACTGGATTTTGCGCGCAGCCAATTCGACAAGGATATTTCCTCCTACAGCGGCGGCCAAAAGAAAAAAGTGCTGCTGGCGCGCAGTCTATGCGAACAGGCCCATTTGTATATCTGGGACGAGCCGCTGAATTTCATTGATGTGCTGTCCCGGATGCAGCTTGAAGAGCTGCTGCTGGAGCACGCGCCCACCCTTTTGTTTGTGGAGCATGATCAGGAATTCCGCAGGCAAATCGCAACCAAAACCGTGGAGCTGTAGCATATGAACGGCAGTTCGGGGGAGAACCTCCGGACTGCCTTTTTTCTTTGCGCATTAGGCGGGCGGTATGCTATGATTCCTGCGTTGAAGGCTCCGGTCAATTTCAAACGGCATAAGTTGCAGCCAATAGGGGACAGCGGATGGCCGGAACAATTCTGAACAAGGAGCGGGGATTCGGGATGGGTATACATAAAAACGCTTTCAATAATGGCGGGATTTTCACCAAAACGATGATTCTTATTACTTGTGTGCTGCTGCTGTCTTTTTTGTTTTCCTTTGCCGTGCTTCAGTATGTGTACCGGATTTACGACAAGCAAATTTATGAAAAGGCCTCCGAGGTGCTTGGCATGTCATCGCTTAATATCGAAAACGAGCTGCGCGAGTTGGAACAGCTGTCTTTTACGGTCGTGACGGACGAACAAATCCAGCAGTGCCTGCGCCTCTTGCAGCAGGACCCCAAGCCGTATGAACGGCTTGTGCTGAACAACCGGATTATCAACCGCCTGGTCGCTTTTGCCGGGGCCGAAAAATACGTCTATTCCATGCTGCTGCTGGATACGAACGGCGGGGTGATGAGCGCAGGGAACCGCCAGGGAGTCTCGCAGGCACTCCAGGAGGAGCTAAAAATCAGGGCCAGGGATGCTGGCGGCAGCAATGCCTGGTATACCCGGGGAGACGGGAATTCGCTGCTCGCCGTCCGGCAGATCAAGTCGTATACAGGTTCGACGTTTACTTTGGACCATCTGGGCACGCTTGTGATCTCCATCCGGATTGACCGGATTATCCGGGACAGCTCCACGCTGCCGGACAACGGCGGACAGCTGATTGTTGCCGATGCGGAGAGCGGCCGGGCCGTCTATCCCGAGAAGCCAATCCTCGGGGAAAATGAGCTGCGGGAAGAGCTGGCTTTAGGGGAGGCGTACCGGACCGCCACCTTTAGCGAAGGCACGTATTTTGTCGCCAAAACGGCTTCCTCTTATATGAACTGGACGTATATCAATGCGACGCCGTTTAATGAAATGTTCAAGCAGATCAATCTGGTCAAGCAGCTCGTGCTGGTGATTTTTGCAATGATCCTGTTTTTTGGCCTGATTCTTGGCTACCGCCTGGCCCGGAGTATCGTACGCCCGATTATGAAGCTGACCCGCAAGATGCGGCAGATTGAGCATGGGGGATTGGATAATCTGGAAGAGCAAACGCTTGGCCGGGTGTCGGATGACGCGCAGGACGAGGTCAGCCTGCTGCAGCGGACATTCAAGCTGATGATAAGGCGGATCCGCGAACTGATCGATGAAAATTACGCCAAGCAGCTTACGATCCGGGAAACGGAGCTAAAGGCGCTGCAGGCCCAGATCAATCCTCATTTTCTTTACAATACGCTGGAGTCCATCAACTGGCTGGCCAAAATGAACAAACAAACCCAAATCTCCCAGATGGCGGAAGCGCTTGGACATCTGCTGCGCAGCTCAATCGGTTTAAAGGATACCCTGATCCCCCTGCGGCAGGAGCTTGCGATCGTCAACAGCTATGTGTATATCCAGCAAACCCGGTTTGAGGAGCGCCTCGATTTCCGGCTGGAAGCGGCGGATGAGCTGCACGATGCGCTGGTGCCCAAGCTGGTGCTGCAGCCCCTGGTGGAAAATGCGATCCGGTATGCGCTGGAGCCAAAAATGGACACGTGTACAATCGCGGTCACCGCCCGGAGGGAAGGAGAGCGGCTGCTGCTTGAAGTCGGCGACGACGGGCCTGGAATGACAGAACGGTTTGTGGCCGATCTGTTGGAGGGCAAAGTACAAACCCGGGGGGAAGGCATTGGGCTGGCCAATATCCGCGAGCGGGTCAAGCTGGTGTTCGGCGCCGAAGGGGAGGTCGGGATCACAAGCTGCCCGGACGGCGGGACGCTTATTCAAATCGTTATTCCCTTGAAGAAAGGAGCTATCTCTCATGTATAAAGTGCTGCTGGTGGACGACGAACGTCTGATTTTGCAGGGCATTTCCCAGGTGGTCGATTGGAACGGAGCGGGAACCGTTCTTGCGGGAACAGCCCGAAACGGGGCGGAGGCGTTGGATAAAATTGCGGAGCTGCTGCCGGATATCGTCATTACCGATATTGCCATGCCCGTACTTGACGGGATCGGGCTTGTGGAGCGCTGTGCTGTGGAGTATCCGGAGCTTCGTTTTGTCATGCTGACCGGGTACAAGGAGTTTGATTACGCCCGCAAAGCGATGCTGCACGGCGTCAAGCATTACCTGCTGAAACCCTGCAACGAAAACCAGATTCACGAAGCGTTGGCCGATTTGACAGGAGAGCTGGAACGGGCCAAAGAACGGGAAAAACAGGCCGATCATATGCTGCGGCGGTTTGAGAAGGTGCTGCCGCATGTGAAAGAGCAGTTTTTAAAGGAATGGATCTCCAACAAAACTTACGGCATGCAGGATCTGGAGTACTACGAGGAGCTGTTTGGCTTAAGCCTTAACGGCACCACCGTCCGGCTTGTCTTGTTTCAGATTCAGGACAGCCACGAATACGAGCATCTGTTTGCGCTGCAAAACATCGTCAAAGAGCACCTCCACGGCGCGCTGCTCAGCACGACCATCGACGGCCGGCTGCTGTTTTTGCTGGAGGAACAAAGCGCCGGAGCGGAGCTAATGGAGAAGCTGGAGCAGGCCTGCGGCGTCTTCCGCGGATATTACAAAATGAATGCCGCCGCGGCGGTCGGCGATCCGGGGACGATGATTCATGCACGCAGAATGTACCGGCAGATGAAGCAGGGAATTGAACGGCTCCTCTCCTCCGGCAGGGAGCAGGTGTTTACAGTAAGCGATATCCACAGCGGCCAATCCTCTGTCGTCGATAAAATGCTGCGTGCCGTTGCCGAAGAATATGCGAATGAGGAACTCAGTCTGAATGCGATCGCCGCACAGACGCTATATATGAATCCCGACTACCTCGGCAAGCTGTTTAAGAAAACAACCGGCGAAAATTTTTCGGCTTTTTTGACCAATTACCGGATTGCCAAAGCGAAGGAATGCATGGCGCGCGAAGGGGATGTGAAGGTATTCGAGCTGGCGGAACGGTTCGGATTCGGCGGCAACAGCCAATATTTCAGCCAGGTGTTTAAAAAGGTAACCGGTCAGACCCCCACTGAATTCTTGAGACAGGGGATGCCGGAAAATTAAACAATCAGGACGGATTTTTGTATTCATTCCAGCGGATAATTTTGAGAATATTTACCTATGGAAGCGCTAACAGCGACGGCTTTCAAATCATGCGATGCAAAAGGAGAGGAAAGGTTTTGAAAAAACGTTCCGCATTACTGGCCATCCCTCTGTTACTTACTCTGATTTCGGGCTGCGGCGGCGGCGGAAATACCGAAGCAACGCCGGCCGGCAGTCCGGACAGCGCGGGCGGCGCTGCGAACTCGAAAGGCTCCTCGGAGCCGGTGACACTGCGGATTGCCTGGTGGGGCAGCGATGCCCGGCATTCCTACACGCAGCAGGTCATCGACATGTATGAAAAAAACAATCCGAACGTAACCATCGAACCGGAATACGCTTCATTTGATGATTACTGGAAAAAACTCGCCCCGCAGGCGGCGGCGAACCGGCTGCCGGACATTGTGCAGATGGACATTTCGTACATCAACCAATATGGCACGAACGGACAGCTGGAGGATTTGACGTCTTACCTCGGCAAGTCGATTCAGGTTGGCGACGTAAACGAAAACGTGCTGAACACCGGCAAAATCGGCGGCAAGCAGTTTGGAGTACCGCTGGGCGTCAACGTTCTCGGTTTTCATTACGATCCGGAGCTGCTGAAAAAAGCGGGTGTAGACGCCATCCCGGAGAATTGGAATTGGGATCAATATAAAGAAATCGCGATGAAAGCCAAAGACGCCGGCCTGTATATGGACAGCTCCATGGCTGCCGATGTGTTTTTTAATTACTATCTCCGCACGCAGGGTTTTTCGCTCTACAACAATGACGGCACGGCGCTTGGTTATGAAGACGACAAACTGTTCAGCGACTTCTTCGGCATGCTGTCCGGTCTGATCAAGGATGGCGCGGTGCCGACACAAGACAAACTGAGCCAGAATAAAGGCGTTATCGAGGAGTCCGAAATCGTAAAGGGCACCGGCATCGGAATCTGGCAGTGGTCCAACCAGTATGTCGCGCTGCAGCAGGCGGTCAACCGTCCAATGGAGCTGGCGCAAATGCCGGGACCGGGAATGGAAAAAGGGCTGTATATGCAGCCGAGTATGTACTGGTCGATCACCGCAAATTCCAAGGTGAAAGAAGAAGCCGCGAAATTCATCGATTTCTGGACGAATAATGAAGAAGCCAACGCGCTGATTAAAGGGGAACGCGGTGTGCCGATTTCCGCCAAAATCAAAGAATCCGTCTCCAAGGTGCTGACCGAGCCAGGCCAGCAGGTCTTTACCTTCGTCGCGGATATGGAGCCGAAGACATCCCCGATGAGTCCGCCGGTCGGATCGCCCGAGGTGGTGGCGCTGCTGTCCGACCTTGCCGAGCAGATGAACTTCGGACAAATTGAGCCGGACGCCGCGGCCAAGCAGTTCCGCACCGAGGCGACGGAAATTTTGGCGAACCGGTAAAGGAGGAATCGGCTTTGGCTTACAGCAATCCGCTTCCGGGCAATGCAGATCGGCCTATCGGGGCCAGTACCAGGCTGGGCCGGAAGCTGCGCTCCAATCTGACCGGCTATGCGTTTATCTCGCCTTTTGTCATCGGCTTCCTCTGCTTCACCCTGATTCCAATGGTGATTTCGCTCTACTTGTCGTTCACGAAATACAATTTGTTCTCCCCGCCCAAATGGGTGGGGATGGACAATTACGTCAAAATGTTCACGGGTGACCCTAAATATCTGCAGTCGCTTAAAGTTACGCTGCTGTATGTATTTATCGGCGTGCCGCTCCGGCTGACGTTCGCCTTGTTTGTCGCCATGATTCTGAACACGAAGTCGCGGATGGTCGGTGCGTACCGGACCATGTACTATTTGCCTTCCATTATCGGGGGCAGCGTGGCGGTCTCCATCATGTGGCGGAACATTTTCAGCGACACAGGGATTGTGAACGGACTGCTTGGCGTGTTCGGATTGGGGCCGGTCAGCTGGTTTGGCAACCCTTCGGCCGCTCTGGTCATGCTGATTACCTTGTCCGTGTGGCAGTTCGGCTCATCCATGCTGATTTTCCTTGCCGGCCTGAAGAACATCCCCACCGAAATGTACGAGGCGGCAAGCGTGGACGGCGCCGGATTTTTCCGCAAATTTGTTAAGATTACGATGCCGCTGCTCAGCTCCGTTGTGCTGTTTAACCTGGTCATGCAGACGATCAGCGCCTTTATGACCTTTGTGCCCGCTTACATTATCTCCAAAGGGGAAGGCGGTCCGATGGACGGTACGCTGCTGTATTCGCTGTACCTGTTCCGCCAGGCGTTTATGTTTAACAACATGGGGTATGCTTCGGCTATGGCATGGGTCATGCTGCTGCTCGTCGGTATTATGACCGGTATTTTGTTCAAAACCTCCAAGGCTTGGGTGTTCTACGAATCGGGAGGTGCCAAATAAGTGATGGCTAATACCAAATTCAAATGGCCGGTGTATCACCTGCTGGTTGGCGCGCTTGCCGTGGTTATGCTGTATCCGATTCTATGGATGATCATGAGCTCCTTCAAAGAAAGCCGGCTGGTGTTCGTGACGGCCCAGCAGCTGATTCCGAATCCTTGGGAGTGGGGCAATTACGCGAAAGGCTGGGAGGGCGTCGCCGGATATTCTTTTGGTGTGTTTATCCTGAACTCGTTGATCATCGTCGTTCTGTCTACCATCGGCGCCGTGCTGTCTTCTTCGCTGGTCGCCTTCGGTTTTGGTCGCAACAAGTTCATTGGACACGGCCTCTGGTTCGGCATTATGATGATGACACTGATGCTTCCCTCGGATGTGGTGCTTGTGCCGCAGTATATCATCTACACCAAGCTCAACTGGCTCGACAGCATCAAACCGATTGTTGTGCCGCAGTTTTTCAGCGTGCCGTTCTTTACGTTCCTGATGCTGCAGTTTATCCGGACGATTCCGGCAGAGCTGGATGAAGCGGCGACAATCGACGGCTGCGGGAAGTTCAGGCTGTATTATCAAATTATACTGCCGCTGATCCGTCCGGTGATGGCCACGGCCGCCATCTTTTCATTCTACTGGCGCTGGGAGGATCTGCTTGGCCCGGTGCTGTATCTCAATTCCCCTTCCAAATACACCGTGTCGATGGGGCTGAAAATGTTCCTCGACAGCGAATCGGTGTCCAATTGGGGGCCGATGTTCGCCATGTCGGTGGTGAGCCTTGCGCCGGTCATGCTGATTTTTTTCCTGTTTCAGAAGCAGATCGTCGAGGGAATCAGCACAAGCGGCCTGAAGGGGTAAGGAGGAGGTTTATTGCTTAGTTTCGACGTGATGAGGTTTGATTTTGGCATGGGAAGACCGGCAGCGGATATGGTGAAGGTAACACCGGAAACGGAATATTCAGAAGCCGCAGGTTTTGGTTTTCTGCCCGGTTCGGTGGTATACGCCCGGTCCAGACCCGGCTCGGAATCACCCGGAGGAAATTTTTGCATCCCCCTCCGGGCGGGGTTCCGGATGGACGTTCCTGACGGCGTCTACCGAATTACGCTGCTGTCCGGCGATCCGCTGGCGGAGACCCGGACGGCGGTCCGCGGACCGGGAGCACGGAGCCTGCTTGATCCGTTAGCCGGGACTGCCGGCTGTCCCGCCGTCGAATCGTTTAGTATCCGGGTGGACGACGGTTCGCTGCTGCTGTCGTTTACCGGTGCGGCTCCGCGAATTAACATGCTGGAAATCCGCCCCGATCCCGAAGCGCGCGTATTGTATCTTGCGGGGGACTCCACGGTGACCGACCAAGGGGAAGCCGGTTTTCCGTACGCAGGCTGGGGACAATACCTGCCGGAGCGGTTTAAAGCCGGAATCGCTGTCGAGAACCGGGCGCTGTCCGGCCGCAGCTCCAAAAGCTTTATAGAAGAAGGGCACTGGGAGCGAATCCTTGGCACGCTCCGGGCCGGTGATTACGTGATGGCCCAATTTGGCCATAATGACGCCAAGCCGGATTCCGCAAGGCGGACCGAACCGTTTACGACTTACAAGGATCAGCTTAAGTTTTATATTGAAGGCGCCCGCCGGGCGAAAGCCCAGCCGGTGCTTGTCACGCCCGTTCATCGCCGTGCTTTTGACGGACAAGGCCGGATTTTGAATACCCACGGCGGCTACATTGAAGCAATGCGCGAGCTGGCTGCGGATGAGCAGGTGCCGCTAATCGATTTGGCAGACAAAAGCAGGGAACTGTTTGAACGGTACGGTCCCGAAGGAACAAAAGACCTGTTCATGTGGAGTTACCCCGGCGAATATTTGGCGCATCCGGCAGGAGTATCGGATAACACGCATTTTCAGGTGCTTGGCGCACGGCTGCTTGCCGGACTGGTTACCGATGCAATGGACGAAGCGGGACTGCATGAACTCGCCATTTATCAGCGGAGGAATTAGGGTGCGGCAGAAGCATCTTGCCATGCAGGCGGTTGAAAAGTCAGTCTGAAATAACGCCTGATCCGTCCTGACCGGGGGAACCGGGAGAGTCAGCGATTCAGCAGGGCGCATGGGAGGTAAAGGTTAAGGAAAGAACATAACCGTGGCCGCTTGTCAGGCGGCCGCTATCGCCCATACGAGGAGGAATCGTGGACATGTCGGAGAAGAAGCTGGCAGGCAAGGTAGCGATCGTAACCGGAGGCGGGTCAGGGATTGGCAAGGCAAGCGTGCTGCTGTTTGCGGAGCAGGGGGCCAAGGTGGCGCTTCTGGACCGTACTGTCGATAAAGCGGAAGAAGTCAAACGCCAGGTCGAGCAGGCCGGCGGCGAAGCGATGGTAGTGGAATGCGACATCTCGAAGCCGGAAATGGTCAAGCAAGCGGTCAACCAGGTCGCCGAGACGTGGGGCAGACTGGATGTGGTATTCGCGAACGCCGGAATCAACGGAGCCATGGCGCCGATTGAAACGATGGAGATGGACGATTGGGACCAGACGATTCAGATTAATCTGCGCGGCACGTTTGCGACGGTAAAATATGCGATCCCGCACTTAAAAGAACGCGGTGGCAGCATCCTGATCTGCAGCTCGATCAACGGCAACCGCGTGTTTTCGAATATCGGATTTTCTGCGTACAGCACAACGAAGGCCGGCCAGGTTGCTTTTATGAAGATGGCGGCGCTGGAGCTTGCCCAGTTTAAAATCCGGGTGAATGCAATTTGTCCAGGGGCCATCGAGACCAATATCGGTGACAACACGTTCCCTTCCGACGATCTGGAAGAAGTCAAAATTCCGGTGGAATTCCCGGAAGGCGACCAGCCGCTGGAGGAGGGACCGGGCAAACCCCGCCAGGTGGCGAAGCTGGCACTGTTCCTCGCTTCGGACGATTCGGATCACATTTCGGGCACCGAGGTGTACGTCGACGGAGCCGAATCGCTGCTCCACGGCTAAGCGTCATGACGGGCTTGTGAAAACCGTTGCCTAACGCTTGCGGTTAGCGCATAATATAATAATGTTTGATTAAAAAACCGCCTCGGCGGTTTTTTTGCAGATAGGGTTGTTGTTAACACTTCTGCTGAATACCGCTTATTCCGTGCCAGTTGGTAATGCGTCCGGCGGTGCTACGAATCCTGAAGGAGGCATAAGACCATGAGTTTAACAGAATCGGTAATCAAGCTGCTTGCCGCCATGCTGTTTGGCCTGTTCATCGGAATCGACCGGCAGCTGAAGCAGAAGCCGCTTGGTATACGCACCAGTATGGTCATCAGTATCGCCAGCTGTCTGGTTACCTTGGTATCGATTCATGCATATGATCAATTCGCCAATCCGAACCATCCCAACATGGACCCCATGCGGCTTGCGGCGCAAGTTGTGAGCGGCATCGGTTTTTTGGGGGCAGGCGTGATTCTGCGCAGGGGCGGAGACGCCATTACGGGCCTGACGTCGGCTGCGCTGATCTGGGCGGCTTCAGGTATCGGCATTGCAGTGGGCGCGGGTTTTTATGTGGAAGCCGGTGTAGCGGTGCTGCTGCTGATATTTGCCGTCAACGTCGTTCCGCATTTGATTAGGCAGATTGGCCCGCAGAACCTGAACAAACATGATCTTGCCGTCAAGATCATCATGAAATCAAACGACGGCGGCATGACCGACCTGATCTATAAGATTGAGGAAGAGAAGAACCGGAAGCACGATACCCATCAGCGGAACAAGATTATCCGCAGGATAAAAATCAAGGATCTGGAGGATGGCAAGCAGCAGATCGATATGGTGCTGTCCACCCCCGATCATAATTATGCGACCGAAGTGTATTATTTTATAAAAACAATTGACCATGTGATCAGTGTTGAAGTGGAGCAGCTGTAGAATAAGGGGGAGGAGCAAAGTCTGATACCGTCCCCCTTCAAAATTGCTCATGTTACGAACCCGCAAGATATGATACGCTTACAGTTGTATGCTACTTGATTGTTTATGTGGAAAGGAGCACGAAGCAAGTGACAACCATTCAAGCTTATGAAGGAACCTATGAAGGTGAACGCGCGGTCTGGCTAAAAGCTGGAAATTATGAAGCGGCGGTGCTGCCCGAAATCGGCGGCAATCTGATTTTGTTCCGGGATGCCGTAAACGGTTACCGTTTTCTCCGCGAACCGGGAGCCGAAGAGATGGAGGAGTTCCGGCAGAGCCCCGGTGCGCACGGGATCCCGGTTTTGTTCCCGCCCAACCGCTACGAGGACGGCAAATTTCCATGGAATGGCAAAACGTATCAATTTCCTGTTAACGAAGAAGCGACGGGCAACCATCTGCACGGCTTTTTACATACGGCGGCATGGGAAGTGGAGGAGTTCGGCACTGGCCGCAGCGAAAGCTTTGTAACCGTCGCCATCCGGATTGACGACAGCCATCCGTCGTACGTCTATCTGCCCCACCGTTACACCGTCAGATTGCGGTATTCCCTTGGACCGGACGGGCTCTCCCAGCAGCTGACTGTCCGCAACGACGGCGACGAACGGATGCCTTGTCTGCTGGCGTTCCATACGGCAGTAAACGCGCCGTTTGCACCGGGCAGCAGCGCAGACGATTGCCTTGTGAAGGCAACAATCGGCGAACGCTGGGAATTGAGCGAGCGGATGCTGCCGACGGGCAAGCACCAGCCGTTGTCCGATGGCGAAAAGCTGCTGCGCGGCGAAGGCGTGAGCCCTTATTTTGAGCCTATGGATAATCATTACACCGCCGTGCCGCAAGACGGGCGCAACCGGATGGAATTGACCGATACACGTATTGGCGTTACCCTGGTCTACGATGTCGGGGTTTCCTACAAACAGTGGATGATCTGGAACAACGGCGCTAACGGCACTTTTTTCTGCCCTGAGCCGCAGATTAATCTGGTAAACGCTCCAAACGTCGAGCTTCCGGCGGAAACAACCGGACTGTTCGGACTTGAGCCAGGCGAAATCTGGGAGGAAACCGCCCGTCTGTATGTTAAACCCGCTGCGTCTTCCCGGTAAAAAGGGACTACTTCTAATGATTAAGGAAAAGTCCGCGCACTCCAGTGTGCGGGCTTTTTTGCCGTTACCAAGTTTCCCGCCAAAGCCAAGGCTCCCGGAAATATTATCCCGTTGATAGGCGGCTATGCCCGGAGGCGCGGAAGTTGCGCCCGCCATACAAATCCAGCATAATAAGAGTCAACCTTTTCCTAAACGTGCCGGCTTGTTAATGCGGCGGAGTTTGGGCCCGGAGAGCTTAGAATCAAGGAGGAAACGGATGCAACTTATTGCCATGCTGACGATGCTGATCGATCACACCGGATACATCTTTTTTCCCGAGCAGCCCGCATGGAGATACATCGGGCGGATTGCGTTCCCGCTGTACTGTTATTTGTTGGTTCAGGGGCATTTGCACACTTCGTCAAGACCAAGATATTTGTTCCGTCTGCTGCTAATTGCAGTGGCCTCCCAGATTCCGTATAATTTTGCGCTTGCGCCATTTGGACTAAATGTCGTGTTTACGCTCCTTGTGTCCGCCGCCGTACTCAGCCTGCTGGACTGGCTGCCTCACCCCGCTTACGGGATACCGGCCGTGCTGGCTGCTCTTTGGGTTATGGACCGGCTTCCGTTTGACTATAATGCCTACGGGTTGCTGCTTGTGCTGGTGTTCCGCTACCTGCCTGCGTTTTGGGCGGTTGCAGGACATCTGGCGCTAAATTTTATCTATCTGTTTTATTATGGCTGGGCGATCCAGATGTTCAGTCTGCTTCCGACCCTTGTTATTGCGTTTGGCGGTGGAGTGGAAACCCGGCTGAACCGGATCAAGCCGCCCCGTTGGGTGTGGCGTGTTTTTTATCCGGCGCATCTTGCGCTGCTTGCTGCTGTCAAATGGATCGTATGGTGACGATTTATCAGGAAAGGCAGGCTAACGTAGAACCCTTAGTCTATCCGTCCTGTTTGGGATGCGCAAATACACGCAACCGTATCCTACAATAGGCTAGGGCCAAAGTAAGATTTACAAGATCTCCCTCCCGCTGAGATAATAAATTGATTTACATTAATCAGCAGGGGAGCAATGCAATGAAGAGAATTTCATCCATCGGTTTTAAATGTCTGGCGCCGCTGCTGGCGCTCTTGCTGGTATTGGCGGGCTGCCGCCAGGTCGGAGCGCTTGATTTGAACAAAGCGCTGCTGAGCGCGCTGGATGTGCGTTCAGGGGAATCCAGCTTTTCGCTGAGTCTGCAGCTGGAAGCGTCGGAAGGGGCCACCGCGGAAGACCGCGAGATCATCGATTGGATCAACTCGCTGTCGGTTCAGGCTTCTTCCATTAAGGCGCAGGAGAACGGTACCGTTTCGGTAAGCGGTAACATCGGCTACAAATCGGCTGTCGTGCCTTTTGCCCTTTATGCGGATAACACGCAGGCGGTTCTTCAAGTGGAAGGCGCCAAGCAGCCGTTCGTTGTGCCGTTTGGCGATATGATGGCTGAAATGGAAGCGGAAGGCCTTGATCCGGCCAAAGCCCAGGAAGTATCCAATCTGGTCACCGAATTCCTGGTAAATAATCTTCCGAATCCATCGGTGCTGCAGATTTCGCCGGCCACCGAAACCGTGTATGGAGAAACGCTGAATCTTACCAAAGTTCATGCGGAAGTAACCGGGGATGAACTGCCGGCACTTGCCAAATCACTGCTGAAGTCCATTTCCGAGGATACGGAAGGCTTCAAAAAGCTGATCGGCGGGCTGTACGATTATTTGATGCCGATCATCAAGAAAAACGGAGCGGACGAAGAGCTGTTCCAGGGTCTGGGCATCCCGTCTGTGCCGCTCGACGATAAAGAAGGCATCGTCACTGTGGTGCATGACGCTGCCAAGCTGCTGGTCGACACAGGACTGCTCATGTACGACCAAGGTCTGGAAAGCCTGTACAGCGATGTGCCGGAAATGCGCACAGTGCTCAGCAAAGAGACGAAGCTGACCGCGGATCTGTACGTAGACAGCTCGCTGCATATCCGCAAGCAGGCTGTCGACTTCCGGATTGCGCTTCCGCAAGGTGAAGACGTACCGGTGCGCAGTGTGACGGTCAAATCCGTAAGCGAAGCATGGAACATCAATGGCCAAGTTACCGCGGACGTTCTTTCTGCGGATGGCGCGCTTGATGTATCCGATCCGGATGTAACTTCGGCACGCGTGCTTTCCGTGTTTGACCCGCAAAGCGCGGCATACCGGATTCTGAAGGAGGATATGGGGATTACCTCCGCGTCGCTCGTTATTCCGGTGGAAGATGATTACTATTATCCGCTTGTAATCGATAACGTAACGATGGTTCCGGTCCGTTATATAGCCGAAGACTTGGGCGGCCGTCTGGAGTGGAATGGTCAGACGTCCGAAATCACGGTTATCGATGATCTGGATGGGGATAAGCTGACGTTTAAAGTGGACTCAGACAAGGCCTCGCTGAATGGTTTGCCGATCGAGCTGGCGCAGCCTGTCTTTATCGACGAATACGGCGACGCTTATGTACCGCTGCGGATACTGGCGCAGACACTGGGTGCTGCCGTCACTCAAGATGAAGAGGGTACGCTCTTCATTACCCGTGATTAGATGGATCAGGCAAAACAATAGAAACAGGCACCAGCTCTCTTACGGGGCTGGTGCTTTTTTTTACTCGGCGGACCGACGGGAGAAAAGAAGCGGGAGGCCCTTATGTAAAAAGTAAGCGCAACTGTTTCGGAGTTCCGGACAGCGAGTAATGAAAGAGAAACCGGAAAAAATATGTGTGGGGTGCTTGAAATTTTAAAACCGATGAATTATATTTAAAAAAGTAAGTTACTAAAATAAGTGGAGGTAATAATTAATGACAAGCTTCCGGGCACTTGTTTCGTTCCGAAGGCATTGGCTAATTATAAAGTAAGAGGCCAAACGCCAAGCTAAGGAGGAATGACCGATGCCTTGGAATCACGATAACTACCCCGACTCCCTGAAAAATTTCACCGCGCCTGTCCGCAACAAAGCGATTGATATTGCAAACGCGCTGCTGGAGGACGGTTACGAGGAAGGCCTCGCGATTTCCATCGCGACGGCACAGGCGAAAGAGTGGGGCGAAAATCACGACAAGCAAATCCGCAAAAAAGGCCATTAGTCCCCGCGGCTTGGCCTGAAACGAAACAACGGGGCCGTCCCGAACGTCATCTTAAAATGACGCGGGACGGCCCCGTTTTATTTTCTTAAGTCCGTTCCTATGCACCATACGGTTTAAGCGCGGACCACCGGCTGTGAACTCACGCTTTGAACCGGGAGACCGTGCCAAGCAGCTTGGCGGTGCTCCCCTTGATATCTTCCATTTCCCGCACAATGCCGTTTGAACGTTCAATAATTTCCTCTGTTTTGATGGCAATGTTGCCGGCACCTTCGGCGCCTTCACTGGTGGCTACCGTTGTCTCTCCGATCGCCGTAAGCATGCTTTGAATAGAAGCCAGCAGTTCTTCGGAAGTTGCGCTAAAGTCGGTCACCAGGTCTTCAATATATTTGGCATCTTCACTGTACCGGCTGCCCGTTTGTTCCATCATGTCGTAATCCTTCAACACCTGCTGGTCTACAAAATGCAGTACGCTTTCTGCGCCATCCACCAAATTGCCCACCGCGCTCATCACCAGGCCGGTGACGTGCTGGATTTCGGCGACCGTTCCGCGGGAGTGCTCTGCCAGCTTGCGGATTTCCTCTGCTACGACGGCAAAGCCGCGCCCCGCTTCTCCCGCCCGTGCCGCTTCAATCGAGGCATTAAGGGACAGCAGGTTTGTCTGCGATGCGATCTCCAAGATCGATTCCGACAAGGTCCGGATCTGCTCAATTGTGCGGGATTGCTCGATGGCGCTCCGCAGTTTCACTTCGCTTTGTCCAAACAATTCATCCGCGTTTTGGCGTGACTGGACGGCGGTTTGCTTGAGCTGTTCGGCTCTTTCGTTGATTAGCTTGGCCGAATCGGCGCCTTCTTGGGCTTTGCGTGCGATGCTCTCTATAGCATGCTCCACTTCGACGGTGCTTGCGTTCAGCTCTTCCATGGAAGCCGCCGTCTGCTGCATGCCGGCCGACAGCTGTTCCGTCGTTGCGGACACATCTGCAATGCTTTCATCCAATGAAAACACGTTTTGCTCCGTATTCCCCACAGCCGCGGAGATGCTCCGGGAGTTGTTCATGATCTCCTGAATCAGCTCCTGCTGCGAAGTAATCATGTCGTTGAATCCGGCAGCCAGCACCCCGATTTCACCTTTGGCTTTGACTTTGACCCGTACGGACAAATCGCCGGTCATCGCTGTCCGGAAAGCGGCAGTCAGCAGAGGGATCGCCTTAAGGATACTGTTCGACAGCACAAACAGCAGAATGCCCAAAATGAGAATGGAAGCCAAAATAGAGTAGATGAAGATCATCTTGAAGGTCTGCAGTGCACTTTCGGCTTCTTTAACCGGAACAACCAGACCGACAGCCCACTGTTTACCCGCCGCAGGCGCATAAGACACATAGCTGGCTTTGCCGTCCACGTCGCTGATCAGTCCGCCGGAATCCAGTTTCAGCATCGGCCCCGCAACCGCTGTCCAGTCTGCCCCAAGTTCGTCCATTTTTTTCTGTAAAATGTACGCCTGATTGGGGTGGTAAATAAATTTGCCCGTTTTGTCCACCAAAAAAGCGTAGCTGTTATCCGTGTAATGAAAGGAACCCAGCACTTGACTGATTTGTTCCGTCGAAATATCAACACCTGCCACACCTATGATTTCGTTGGCGTCATTCAGAATAGGGACACTGACGGCGACCACCATTTTGCCGGAGGTCACATCAATGTAAGGATCGGTAATGGTAAGCCGTTTATTGGCTACTGTCGTTTTATACCAGCCGCGTTCTTTAAGTACAAAATCGGGGGGAGGTACAAAATCGGCATGATCGGTAATCAAAGTATTGGCGCGGTCAAGTCCAATATACACATTCAGCAGGTTCGGATTGCTGTCCTTGATCAGCTTCAAGGTCCTAACCATCTCATTAAACCCGGGAGTTGATTTTGTGTCCTGCGCCGACTGCGCGCTTGAGATGTAACCGCGGACGAAAGCATTGGCGTTAAGCAGCTGGACGCTGTCTTCAGCGGGCTTCAGCATTTGATCGACCGTAACGCTGATGTGTTCTTTTTCATAAGTAAGGGAGTCGTTCAACTGGCCGGTGATGACCTGCTTGGCGTTATCGTAGATAATGACCGCAACCGCAGCAAATATGAGCACAACCGACAAAATTACGGAAAAAAACAGCTTGCCGCGGAGTCCCATGTTGGAAATGCTGTTTAGCAAGGAAACAATTATGTTTTTCCCGCTGCCACTGTTTTGTTCTTGAAGTACTGTTTTCGCCATATCGTTTCCCGCCTTCTCTCTATTAGGTAATGCATCCCGTGAACATAGGCGTTTATCTTAAACGAATAAATACGCCTTCTTCCCGGAAGATTACTAGGGTTTGGTATATTTATCGGAATTAGCGGCCTATAATTTAGACATATTTCGTGTTAATTTGAGGAAATTCGACATGATTAGACCTTATTCGCATTACTACAGAGAGACCATCGAAGCTGAGAAGGGGTGAGAAGGTAGAGAAGTAGAGAAGGTAGGGAAGGGAGGACATGTGGTGAGGATATGTAAAAAAACCAACAGCCTTGGCTCCGGATGTACCGGACCAAGGCTGTTGGTTGAATGTATGCGGCTTAAGATCAGTTGAATGTGACCCAATTTCGCTCTGCGGCTGTCTATTGTTTTGCTGCTGCGGAAGCTTCCGGTGCTGCAGAAGCATCTGGGGCAGCCGAAGCATCTGGCACGGCCGAAGCGCTAGGAGAGGCTTCCGGCTCGTCTGTCAGCGTATTTGTGATTTTGGCGTTGGTTTTCAAGTCTTCCAGCCACTGCTGAGACATTTCCGAAATTTTCTGGTTGGTCAGCGTGTCGCGGATTTCTTCTTTTTTCTCCTCGAGCGTAGCGGTATGGGCTTCCTTGCGGTCCGTCACCTTGATGATGTGGTAACCAAAATCGCTTTTCACCGCGCCGCTGGTCTCGCCGACCTTCAGCTTGAAGGCCGCATCGGAGAATTCAGGCACCATATCGCCGCGCTTGAAAAAGTTCAGGTCGCCGCCGTTCGCCTTGCTGCCCGTATCCTCTGACTTTTCAGAAGCAAGCTTCGCGAAATCGGCTCCGCCTTCCAGCTCTTTCAGAATCGCTTTGGCTTCAGCTTCGGTCTTCACCAGGATGTGGGAAGCGCGGACTTCTTCCTCGGTGTTGTACGAGGCTTTGTTGGTCTCAAACGATTTTTTGATTTCGTCATCCGTTACTTTGACTTTAGGTTCCAGCAGCTTGCGGATTTGGACCTGCATCGGCATCTGCTTCTTCAAATCGTCAATCGTCATGCCGCTTTGAGCCAGTGCGCTGTTCAGGCCTTCTTCGCCGCCGAACTGCTCCTGCAGATCTTTGATTTCGGAGTCGATGTCCGCGTCGGTTACCGTAACCTTCGCTTTTTCTGCTTCCTGGTCCACCAGCTTCGTTGTGATCAGCGACTGCAGCGTCTGTTCGCCGCCGGCTTCCACAAGCTTGTCGTAAAGTTCCTGCTTGGTGATGTCGGTGCCGTTGACGGTAGCTACGGCTTTTTTGGCATCGGTCTGAGGGAATGGCGGTTTGATCAGCACCACAATCAGCGCAGCGGCCAATACGATGGAGGCGATCATCCAGCCTTTGCCGGACTTGGAGCCGTTCGAACCGTTATTCCCGCTTCCATCTGCGGCGCCGTATTTATTCATGACCGGACCGGCGGAGGCCTCTTGTCCGACAGGGGGTTCCACGGTTTGGCTCTCCGGCGTTTCGGCCCCCCCGGGCTGCGTTCCAGCTGTTTCCTCGTTAGTCTTCGGTTCCTGCTCGTTCCAGTCTTTCTTATCCATCTACACAATGACTCCCTTCGTTTATAGGTAATGCTTGTCTTTTACAACTTTAACAGAAATCCGCGCTTCAAACCTTAAGAAAGCATAAAAATGTGTCCGAATCTCTTAAAATACCTGCTCGTCCAGCACTCAGCCGTATACACAGGCCATGCTATAATCATCTGAAGAAGGAGTGAAGAAGAGCCGAAGAAACGAATCAACACCCGCGCGGACGATCCGCTGAAGTGGAACAGGAGGCTAATAAATGGTGTTTGCGGTCTTGTTATTTGTGCTGGCGGGTCTTGCCGAGATCGGCGGAGGTTATCTGGTATGGCTGTGGCTGAAAGAGTCCAAGCCCGCATGGTACGGTTTGGCCGGAAGCCTGATCCTGATTGCCTACGGAGTGATTCCCACCCTTCAGAAGTTTCCGTCATTCGGCAGGGTATATGCCGCTTATGGCGGTGTATTTATCGTATTGGCGGTGTTATGGGGATGGTGGGTCGATAAAAAAACTCCAGATCTGTATGACTGGATCGGCGCCGCTGTGTGCGTGGCGGGCGTATCGATCATGCTGTGGGCTCCCCGGCACGAATAAACGGCGGGGAGCAGCGGCACCAAAAAAACAAGACCAGGCGGGGTTTCCCCTTGCCCGGTCTTATTTTCATTATTGCAAAATGGTGTGTGCCGCTTAACGCTTAAAAAGTAAAGAAATCCTCGAATCCCTGGCCGTCTGCCAAGGAGATCATTTAGGAGCGCTGCCGTTTTAGCAGGCTTCGAATGCTCTCCTGCTTCCATTTAGGTACCCGTACATGCTTCGCATAACGGCCCTTTTCCCCAAAATAAATGCAGTCGTCTTCGATGGAGCTGATTTTGGTCAGATTGACATAGCAGCCGTTTACCTGATAGTAGTTGGGGTTGGACAGCAACCGGTTCAACTGTTCGGCAGACATTCTCTTTTTAATATTATAATTTCTGCCGTGAAAAATGACGGAGTGGTGATCCCCGACTTTAAAGAACAGAATGTCTTTTTCCACCTCGAAGTCCTCATATACGTTTCTGGCTTCCAGCAGAATACTGCTCATTCCTGTTCCCCCCTCGTTAAAAAATGTTAGCGCTTACATCATAACACATCTTTGCGGCCTTGAAAACCCTAATTTTTAACTATACGTCACAGAACGTTTGAAAACAGTCCAAAAACCATGTACATTTATAAATGATAAGGGGGCTGTTAAATTGGAACAAAATTCAAACTATTTGCTGCTCATCGGTTCCTATTCAAGCGCAGAGGCGCAAGGACTGCATACTTACTCATGGGACAGCCTCAAGGAAGGCGGATTGCAGGCTTTGAACGGCGCTGGTGGTCTGGCCAATCCTACGTTTCTTAGCGTTGACCAGGAGCGGAACATTTTTTATACCTTTGGGGAATCGGAAGGCCAACCCGTAAAGGAAGCCGTCGTAGCGGCTTATTCCTTTGAGCCGGCAACCGGTGTGATCCGGGAGCTGAACCGGATGGCTGCTATTCCGGCCGGGGAGAAACCAACGACATTGTGCCATATCGCCAAAGATCCGCAGTCAAAATATCTTGTGGTCTGCAGTTACCATGGAGGGGCGGTAGGCTTGCTCCTGCTGCTTGAGGACGGGCGGGTAGGCGAGCTGTGCGACACGCAGCTTCACACCGGGCACGGCGCCGACCCGAAACAGCAGGATCGTCCGCATCCCCACTCCGCGGTGTTCAGCCCGGACGGGAACTATATTTTTGTTTCGGATTTGGGACTGGACATCATCCGCACCTATAAGCTTGATTACGAAGCAGGAAAGCTGGTTCCCCAAGGAGATACCCGGCTGTACCCGGGCGCGGGGCCGCGCCATTTCGTCTTCCATCCGGACGGGAAAACAGCCTATGTCATTGGTGAACTTGGCTCAACCGTCACTTCATTCCGCTATGATCCGGCCACTGGCGAACTGCACACCGTGCAGACGGTTTCCACGCTGCCTGAAGGTTATGAAGGGGAAAACGGCTGTGCCGAAATCGCGGTTACCCCGGATGGCAGATTCGTTTATGGCTCAAACCGCGGACACGACAGCATTGCCGTCTTTGCGGTTGGCGAAGACCCGGCGTCTCTTGTCCCGGCCAGCCACACGCCGACGAGAGGCGGACATCCCCGCCATTTTGCGCTTACGCCGGACGGTGCGGAATTAATCTGCGCCAACCGCGACGGAGCGGAGAATCTCGTCGTCTTTACGATTGATAAAGAATCGGGCGGGCTCACCTATACGGGACACTCCGCAGCGCTGCCCAAGCCGGTATGCGTCATTCCTGTACGGCGCTAGTATATAGCCTGAAACCATCCGGTAAAAGCACAAGGAACACCGGGGCGTCCCGGTGTTCCTTGCCGCGCGTATTTACTTGTGCTGCGGGTTACCTTAACGATACCGGCTTCAGCGGCGCGATGGTGGAAACCGCCGACTTAAAAAGGACATTTTGCCGGCTGTCATTCTGGCCCTGCAGCGTCAGCGTGTAAACGTCGAATGAAGTGATGATGCCCTGCATCTTGACGCCGTTGGTTGTAAATACCGTCACCGGCATACGTGTTTGAACTAACTGATTCAGCATTCGTTCCTGAAGCTTCGGTTGATCCACTTGCAGCACCCCATCCCCGAAAAATGATGTTCT
Organism: Paenibacillus nanchangensis; assembly: GCF_046543445.1. NCBI lineage: Bacteria > Bacillati > Bacillota > Bacilli > Caryophanales > Paenibacillaceae > Paenibacillus > Paenibacillus nanchangensis. Next base: position 16,941 of record NZ_JBHOFD010000004.1, on the reverse strand, counting down.
TCTTTACAGTATACCACGAGTTCGGGGCAGCTCGTACATGGTTAAATGTTAGATGGATCTGAGGAGGAAGGTATGGTTTTTTCACGCAAAAACGCGGCTTTCTGGCTGGCTTTATGCTGCGCCGCAGCGTTTGGTCTGATCGCATGGCTGGTGCAGGCCGAAAATACGGCGGGTTTCGATTCTGCCGTCATCGGATTTGTCCAGTCCGCCGAATCGCCTGAATTAACCGGCGCTGCCAAACTTTTAGCCATACTCGGCTCTTCAAAAGGGGCGATTCCGCTTTCGCTAGCCGCTATGGCGCTGCTGTTTGTAGTGTTTAAACACCGGCTGGAACTGCTATTGTTCTTGTGGGTCGGGGTCGGCTCCAACTTGATTAATGTGATTTTGAAGGAACGATTCGTAAGAGAACGGCCGAATATCCACCGGATTATGGAAGAGATCGGGTACAGCTTTCCGAGCGGGCATTCGATGGCCGCAGTTTCGCTCTACGGCGTGCTTGCATTCCTGCTCTGGCGCCACATCCCCTCTGCGGCAGGCAGAACGGTGCTCATTATCGCGGCAGTTTTTATGATTCTGGTGATGGGCTGGAGCCGGATTTATCTCGGCGTGCATTATCCAAGCGACGTCGTCGCGGGATATGCAGCCAGCGCCGCCTGGCTCACCTTTTCCATCGGTCTGTTTGAACGGTTCCGGCGTTCGCGGCCGGGACAACGGGAGATGTGAAACGGATACCCGCCGGAATAAGGCGGCGGGTATCCGTTTTGCGTCCTGGAAGGCCGGAAGGGCTAAACTTCCGGGCGGGCGGGGCGGAGCGGGCGGGGATGCTCCGCCGGATTGCTGCCGCGCATATGGATGCGCTGCTTGATCATGCCGGGCAGCCGCGTTTTCAGCCGCTCGGCCTCTTCCCGGTTCCACCGGCCCGCCCGTACTGCCGCGTCGATCCGCTCGTTTGCCGCAGCGGCCAGTTTTTGTACATAAACTTCTTCGCTCCAGCCTTTGCGCTCCCGTGCCAGTTCGGCAAGGGTCGTTCCAGTGCTTAAACGCTCAATTAGCTGTTCCGGCGGGATTTCCAGCAAATGGGCGGTTTCCCGGATAATAAACCGGCTCCCCGACCGGAATTTGGCGTCCCGCAGCGCTTTAGGATGCGGCCCCCGTTTGGGGGATGGGGATACGGTTGGTGTTGGTGACGGCTTAGGGGGCGCGGTTGGCGCAGACTTCAAGGCCGCTGTTGGCACTGCCTTGGAGGCTGCTGCCGAAGACGGCACTGCCTTAGAGGCCTTTGTCGCCGCCTTAGAAGCCTTTGTCGCCACTGCCTTAGAAGCCTTTATTGCCGCTGTCCCGGAGGCTGCTGCCGGCACTGCATTGGAGGACGCGGGCGATGCCAGCGCCTGTTCAGGAGCGGCGGCCCAAGCGGCAGCCGGCGATACGCCTGTGGAGAGCGCCGCAAATAAACATGCTGCGTATGCGATTTTCATCATGGAACTCCTTTCAGAATGGATAGCGGCAGTCCCGCTAGTTCACAGTATTGCCCAAACGAAGGAGGAAGCTGCAGTTAAAGCGTGCATTCGCGTATGGCGGGTCAGGGTAATATACTAACAAGAATAGGGTTAAGGGGGGATAGGCTTGGCTTTTGGCGCCCGCATTCTCAAAACGGGCATGGCGGTAACGCTGGCCTTATATTTATCCATGCTGCTCCAATTTCCGTCGCCAGTGGGCGCGGCGATCGCCGCCATTTTTGCCATGCAGCCGTCCATCTACCGGTCATGGAGATATTTTCTCGATCAGGTGCAGACCAGTACGATTGGAGCGGCGCTTGCGCTGCTGGGCGGCATGCTGCTGTCCAATGAGCCAATCGCCGTGGGGCTTGTGTGTGTGCTGGTCATCATGATCAGCATGAAAATGAACCGGGCGGATACGATCGGACTGACGCTGGTCACTGTCATCTCGGTTATGGAAGCATCCGGACAGTGGGAATTCGCGCTTGCACGGTTCGCGCAGACGCTGACCGGGATCGTGTCTGCTTTTGTAATCAATATTGTGGTTATCCCGCCCAAACCGCGGGAGCAGTATATTAAGCAAATAGAAAGTGTATTCAGCAGCTTGTCCCTGCTGCTCCGGACGGCGATATCGCATGAGATGAAGGAGTCTGTCTTCAGGGATCAAAAAAATGCGCTGGGCGGCTCCATCAAATCGCTGACGGATAAATACAGCCTGTTTGAAGAAGAACAGAAGAAGCTGCGCAAACCAAAATACAGCTCTACCCGGCAGCTTGTGCTCTACAAAAATTTGCTGGCCACCTTGCAAAAAGGGTACGATGTGCTCGAGGCGGTCGACCGGCATTATTTTCAGGCGGAGCGTTCGGCGCGCACCGATGAAATCTTTGACAAGCATCTTGAACTGCTGATTAAATATCATGAGCACATTCTGCTGAAGTTTGAGGAAAAAATAAAGCCGAACCTGTTTGATTCCGGACCGCTGGAGGAGGACAACAACAAATTCTTAGAATCGGCGATTGAGAGTTATGATGCCGACCGGGCGGGCCAGCTTCGGCTGGCGGTTGTTGCCGCCGCCATGTATGATTACGGCTTCCAGCTTGAACGCCTGAATAAAGTGGCGGAGCATTTTAACCGTTCTGGCGAAGATAAAAAGGAGTAGGGCCGGGATCCGGCAAATAAATAATAACTCAACTTTCGCAGCTGGAAAAATGGCATAACCTTTGAGTAAGCAAGAAACATTCAATGGATTTACTTGTATTTTCCAAATTTCAGGGGCCTTTTGAGGCAGCTCCGCATTGACCTCCCCTGTGACTTTCTCACGGACTCAGAAGACCTCCCTCTGTTTATTTGCTGATGATTCCGTATTTTGGCAAAGTGACGGACTCAGTTTCCCTTATTTGCTGATTATTCCGTGTTTTGGCAAAGTGGCGGACTCAGATTCCCTTATTTACGCGGAAAATCCATCGTTTGGATGTTTTCGGTACGAATAACGGATCTGGAGTCCGCAAGGCAACCCAAAAGCCCAACAATTTCAGAAATAACGTCCGCTGGGTCCGGAAAGACCTTGGTGTCGCGTTCGGTGGTAAATCCGCTGCGGTGTGTCACAGGGGAGGAATTCGTTCAGGTAGTTCAATGACAACAGCGATAGTCCAAGACACTGTATATCTTTATAGACTGAATCTTTGAATGGGAGGAAAGAGCAGGCAATTTGGAGATGGAGGAGCGAACGCGATTGCCTCCCTCCTTATGTTTTAGTTTTCTTGCTTTATATTCGGAGTTCTCCCGTTAACGGAGACTTCCAATCAAGAATTTTGAAAATAACAGCGGGCCGGAAGTTCCCAATTGTCCGCAGTGGCGGCTCCGCCCCACCTGTCCTTCTTAAGTTCTTCCCAACCTGAGTCGCAATTTCGTTCAACCGTTTTATGAGTTGTGTCAAGGAAACAGCCCGGTCTAGGGTGCTGACTTCATCGCACCGTAAATCCCGCCGAGCGTGCGTTCGCCGCAACGAAGCGGTGTTTTTCTATTTTTTCAAGACGATTACTTTATTGCGGTTAAATTCACACCAGGACTTGAGCTAAGCTGATGTTCGCTCTGCGAAAGTTGAGTAAATAAAAAAAGAAGATCCGGTCTCCTGTCAGAGTCGGATCTTCTTCATATTACGGCGGGCAAGGGACCTTGAACAGCCGCACATTTATTGGTAAAATATAAAGATGTCGAGAATAAGAAATAAAAAAGCAGACAATATCACAATATATTATACTATGTGATTTCTGTGCTGTCAACCTTTCAAAGGGGATGAACTGAATTGTCTATCCATGAAACGGAATGGAACGCTGAACAAAAGCGGGTTAATAACGTAACCGCGCTGCTCAGAAGCCGGATCAGACAGCTGTCGCAGGAGCTGGGACTGGCCCGGACGGATGTTGTTGATATGCGGAAGGATTTTTGGGATGAGGTAACGGTTAACTTTAGCAGCGCGGACGATCTGGGGGAGACATCGACCAGCCTCCGGCAGCAGGCCCAGGTGCTGAACGAACGTGAACGGCATCATCTTCAATCCAGCAAAGCGCTTAAAAAATACAACAAGCTGGTGGTTTCACCCTATTTCGGCCGAATTGATTTCCAAGAGACGGACGGCGGGAGTGAGGACCGGATTTATCTGGGAATCGGATCGCTTGTGGAGGACAACGGGAACTTTCTGATTTATGACTGGCGCGCGCCGATATCAAGTTTGTATTATGACGGCGCACCTGGTCCCGCTTCGTATGAAACGCCGGGGGGAATCATCGAAGGCACAATGAATTTAAAGCGGCAGTTTGTCATTCATGATGGCAAAATCGAAGTTATGTTTAACACCGGTATGACCATCGGGGACGAGCTGCTGCAGCAGGTGCTGAGCCACAGCGCGGATGACCGGATGAAGAACATCGTCGCGACGATTCAAAAAGAGCAAAACGCCATTATCCGCAACGACAAAAAACGGATGCTGGTCGTTCAAGGCGCGGCGGGCAGCGGCAAGACATCAGCCGCGCTGCAGCGCGTGGCTTACCTGCTGTATAAATACCGGGACAGCTTGCAGGCCGATCAGGTTGTGCTGTTTTCTCCAAATCCGCTGTTCAACAGCTACGTATCCACAGTTCTGCCGGAGCTTGGCGAAGAAAACATGCAGCAGACCACATTTCAGATATATCTGGAACACCGGCTTGGCCAGGAATTTCAGCTGGAGGATGTATTCAGCCAGACTGAAGATCTGCTGAACGATCCGGACAGTCCGGCGGCGGACGCGAGAAGGGAAGGTATCACCTACAAATCGTCCGTGGCCTATCTTGACGTGATCCGTCGTTACGCTTCCCGGCTGGAGCGCCAGGGGATGATGTTTAAGCCCGTGATGTTCCAGGGGAAAGCCGTAGTTGGCCGCGAGGAGATGGAACGGCATTTTTATTCTTACGATTCTTCCATCCGTCTGGCAAACCGGATTGACCTGATGACCGGTTGGCTGCTTAAACGGATCGCCGGCTTCGCCGTTGAAGAACGGACAGCCGACTGGGTGATGGATCAAATTGAGCTGCTGGATACGACGGAATATCAGAGAGCCTATCAGATGATGCGGCGCAAGCAGCGCGGCCAAAGCGACACTTTCGACGATTTTGACACCGAACGGGAACTGCTGGCCCGTTATGTTGTCAGCCAGAAGCTGAAGCCGCTGCGGGGCTGGGTTAAACGCGGCCGTTTCGTGGATGTTAAGGGCATGTATGGGCGGCTGTTCTCCGACCGCCTGCTGCTTGAGAGTTTAAATAACGGCGAAACGCTTCCGGAACGGTGGGACGATGTGGCCGCGCGGACGCTTGCGACACTTGAAGCGAATGAACTGGGATACGAAGATGCCACCCCGTTTTTGTACTTGAAGGAGCTGACACAGGGGTTCCGCACCAACACGCAAATCCGGCATGTCTTCATTGATGAGGTACAGGATTATTCGCCGTTTCAGCTGGAATTCGTCCGGCGGCTGTTTCCCCGGGCCAAAATGACGGTGCTGGGCGATCTCAACCAGGCGATTTACGCGCAAGGCGAAGCGCTTGGCGAGTTGGCGAATCTGGTGGGGATATACGGGCCGGACCAGACGGAGGTCATATCACTGACGCGCAGCTACAGGTCGACTTACGAAATCGTAAACTTCACCCGTTCCATGATCCCCGGCGGCGAGCGGATTGTTCCGTTCAACCGCAGAGGGGAAGAGCCGGAGGTCCGTCAGGTGGAGACGGAGGAGGATTTATATGCGGCGGTTAACAAGGATATCGCCGGGCTTCACGAACGGGGATATCACTATGTTGCGGTCATCTGCAAGACGGCGGAAGAGAGCCTTGAAGTGCACAAGCGGCTGTCCGAGTCGCTGGATGCCCGGCTGGTGACCAAAGATACGCCTAATTTTCAAAAAGGAACGCTGGTGCTTCCCGCCTACTTGGCTAAAGGTGTTGAATTTGACGCGGTGATTCTTTTCGATGGCTCGGAAACGCGGTACAGCCGGGAGAGCGAGCGGAAGCTGTTTTATACGGCCTGCACGCGGGCGATGCATGTGCTGCATGTGTTTTGCTTGGGGCAGCCCAGTCCGTTTATTCCGCTGCCGGCCGCCAAAGCAGGGGAAACACGATAACCCGATCAGAGGGTTAAAAAGGGCCTTTTGCCTCCTTGAGCCGCCCCCAAACCCGCAAAGCAGCACGGACCGCCAAGAAGCGCGGACCGTGCTGCTCTTTTATTTGCGAGAGCATAATCCGCCCGCTGAACAGCCACAATACACAAGAGTGTCAACTTCTGCAAAGGTGGTCGGCAATCATGAGCAAAAAGCGGGATCTTATCGCACTGGCATCCATACCGCTGATTATGACACTGGGTAACTCCATGCTGCTGCCGGTACTGCCGCTGGTTTCGCATCACTTGGGGATTTCGTCGTTTCAGGTGAGCCTGCTGATTACGGTATATGGCGTTGTCGCCATTCTGATGATTCCCGTCGCCGGTTTTTTGTCGGACCGGTACGGACGTAAAAAAATCATCGTTCCCAGCCTGCTGATTACTGCCGTAGGCGGTGCGGTCGCGGCGGTGGCGGCTTGGCTTATGACCGGACTAAGCGCCTATTGGGTGATATTAGCGGGGCGTTTTTTGCAGGGGATCGGCGCAGCGGGGGCGTTTCCCATTGTCCTGCCTTTTGTCGGCGATTTGTTCCATGACGAAAAGGATGTCAGCAAAGGCCTAGGTCTGATTGAAACCTCCAACACGTTCGGCAAGGTGCTCAGCCCGATTTTAGGCGCGCTGCTTGGTGCAATCCTGTGGTATCTGCCGTTTATCTCCATTCCCGCGCTGTCGATGATCTCTTTCCTTATGGTTATGTTTATGGTACGCAGTCCAAAGCGCGACGAAAGCGCGAAGCCGTCCTTAAGACAGTTTCTGACACAAGTGCGGAAGGTGCTGGGGCGCAAAGGCAGGTGGCTGTATGCGATTTTTGCCATCGGCGGAATTTGTATGTTTGTGATCTTCGGCGTGTTGTTTTTCCTGTCGGAAACGCTGGAAGAGACTTACGGGATGCATGGAGCCATGAAAGGGCTGGTGCTTGCGGTACCGCTGGCGCTGCTCTGTCTGGCCTCATACGGGACAGGAAAAATCATCGGTCAAAACAAACGGCTGATGAAATGGATGGGGTTCTTTGGCATGCTGCTGCTGACAGGCGCCATGGTGGTCTGCATCGTCACGGATTCCATCTATTGGCTGCTTGCCTGGCTGTGCCTCGCGGGGATCGGTATCGGGATCACCCTTCCAAGCATGGATGCGCTCATTACGGAGGGGATTGAAAAATCCAGCCGGGGCACGATCACTTCACTCTACAGCAGCATGCGGTTTATCGGCGTCTCGCTTGGCCCGCCTGTCGTTTCCCTGCTCATGTCGGCCGGTCAAGGGCTGCTATTCATCACGATGACGGCGGTGGGCGCGGCGGGCGGGCTGCTGACCTTGTTTGCAGTCCGTCCGAAAAGCAGCTCCCCGCAGCCGTCGGCCCCGCAGCGTGTCCGGGGGCTGCAGGCAATTCGGAGAAAAGCCCCTTTTTAGAGCACCCGAACGAGGCTGCGCTGTACTGCCGTCAAGGAGCTAAATTGTGTTTGATCGTCTCCAGCGCCAGGCGCAGCCCGGTGATTTGCTCGCTGGTTAGTCCCCGGAGAGCGTGGGCGATGGTGTCCGCTTCGGTCTGAATCGTATCATGGATAAGCTGGCGTCCCGATTCGGTCGGATACAGGCAGAAAGCCCGCCCGTCCGAAGGAGAAGGGGATTTGTCAAGATAACGTTTTTTGAGCAGCAGTTCAATGATCCGGGCTGTTGTCGGCTGGTCCTTATCGGCCGCATCCGCTACTTCCTTTTGGGTAATGCCTTCGTGGGCGCATACGGCGTAGAGCACTGACCACTGCTCCGGCGTGATGTCATACGGGCGCAGCGCCCGCGCAAAAGCCGTGCTGATCTTGCGGTAAGCGGAACCGAGCAGGGGGGCAATTGAGGGGGAGGTATACTCCGGCATGGGTATCGGTCCTTTCCATTGATCCAAACAGATTTCGTTTTAATCATAGGGGGTCGGCCGGGCGTAGTCAAATGCGCGGCGGACCAAAAACAGCGAGCCCCGATCCATAGCGGATCGGGGCTCGTCCATTGAAGCGTAAGATTTAAACCGGCTTGGATGCTTGCGGAACCTTTTCCCAGTCCTTCAAGAATCGCTCGATACCGCTATCGGTCAGCGGGTGCTTCCAAAGGGATGGCAGCAGGGAACCCGGGATCGTGGCAATATGGGCACCTGCAATGGCAGCCTGCTCCACATGGGCGATGTTCCGGATGCTTGCCGCGATAATTTCGGAAGCCAGTCCGTAATTGGTCAAAATCGTCTTCAGATCCTTGATCAGCTTCATTCCGTCCACACCGATATCATCGAGGCGTCCGACAAACGGGCTGATATAAGTGGCGCCGGCTTTGGCGGCCATCAGGCCCTGGGCGGCGGAGAAGACTAGCGTTACATTGGTTTTGATGCCTTTTTGCGTCAGCTCGTGGCAGGCATAAAGGCCGTCTTCGGTCATCGGCAGCTTGATAACGACATTGGGAGCCCACTGGGCGATCTCGTAGGCTTCCTTCAGCATATCGTCAGCCTTGACGCCGACGACTTCCGCACTTACTGGTCCGGGCACGATGGCGCAGATTTCTTCGATTACTTCCTTAAACACTCTGCCTTCCTTGGCGATAAGCGACGGATTCGTCGTTACGCCGTCAACCAGACCTAAACGTGTAATCCGCTTTATTTCTTCAATATTCCCCGTATCCAAGAAAAACTTCATTTGACCTAATTCCTCCTTGATTTCGGTATTGAGGTAAAGCAGTATGGATACCCATATTATGCTTGATCTAGGGTCAAGATTCAACTGTTAATATGAATATTTCAAAATAACTTTTATAAAGGCTTTCAAACCCCTATGCTGCACATTTTATTTCTCGTCCGCGGCAATCCGATTGGCCTACGCCGGCACCGGGTATTTCAAATAAAAACGGGCAGGTGGGCTCCATGGACAAAATCGCGATTTTATCGGATATACATGGTAATTTGCCGGCGCTTCAGGCCGTGCTTAGGGATATTTCAGCTAGAGGCATCCGGCGGATCCAGTGTCTTGGAGATCTTGTCGGCAAAGGCCCGGAGCCTGCGGAGACGGTGGACCTCATCCGGGAAACGTGCGAGGCCGTCTGCGCCGGCAACTGGGAAGGCAAACTTGCGGATGCATCCGCGGCGGAGGGCGGGTTGTCCTGGCTCACAAAAGAGCTGGGCCCCGAACGGATTAACTATTTGCGCAGCCTGCCGTTTGCCCTGGAATGGCAGCTCAGCGGCAAACGGGTCCGGCTGTTTCACGCGTCGGCCAAAAGCCTGTATCACCGGGTACAGCCGTGGAGCAGCGAAAAGGACAGACTGGCGATGTTTGAGAATACACCGATGACCCAATCGGCGGGAGCAACCGGCCGGCCTGACATTATCGGTTACGGAGATATCCACCGGGCGTTTGTGCAGTATTTGAACCGGAAAATGCTGTTTAACGCAGGCAGCGTGGGGACGCCAAGAGATGTACCGCTGGCCTGTTACGCGGTGCTGGAAGGCACTTGGGAGGGAATGATTCCGGCTCCGTTTTCGCTGCAGTTTGTGCGTGTTCCATTTAATCTCTCGGGGACTGTACGTACAGCCAGGCGTAAAGCGATGCCCGGCGCGGAAGAATACATCCGGCAGCTGACCCAAATGAATCCCGGCAGATAGCTTTAATAGGTCCTTGTTCGCATTGGCTGATAAGATAGACTGCGCGCTTCGCAGTTGCGCGGAGGTAGCTAAGAGGGCAGGAGGCCGGTTATGCGGAAGTTAGCTAAAAAGGCAGACGGCTCAATCTCGCTGACGCTAGCTAAAAGGAAAGAGGCGGAGTTATGCTAACACCTCCGGCATGCAAGCTGGCCAATTCGCCGGTTTTCGCATTTTCCCGGAAGGGCTGCCCATGGTAAGATAGACAAGAGGATGGCGGCGGCAGCCGCGGAGATGGAGGAGAAAGCAGTGATCTACGCGGCGGTGATACTTACTCTGCTTCTGCTTGGAGCGGCCGGCATGCTTGCTTACCGGAACAGCAAATTAATTGCGGAACGGTCCGGAAGACCGGAGGAACCTTGCGGTTATTCAGCTTCGACGGGACCTCGGGCGCCGGATGGCGGAGAGCTGCTGCTGCGGGTGCAAGCTGGACCGGATGAAGATAGCAGCGAATCAGCCGCATTATACCGGGTGCCGAAAGCCCAGGCGGAAATGGATCTGGAGCAGGCCAAAGCCTGGATGCTGCATGCGCTGGAACAGCTGCGGCGCGGCGGCGGTCAGCTTTACTGCAGGTTTCATCTGGAAGCGGCGCGCAGCGCCGGCGAAAGAGAGGTGCTGGAGCAGCTTATAGCCAGCGCAGGTGTTCCGGCCGGGACCGGGCGTTTCCACGGTAATACATAAATTTTACGGTAAAGGCGATTTTCAGAACCTATTCATCTATGTGGGAGTTCACATGCTGAAGCCTCCCGTTAGTCCAGTTAGCGGAAGGTTTCATCTCATTAATATGACGAATTGATGGAGGTAGTATGTAATGAACATGAAGCAGCTTGCGGCGGAAAAAGCCGTCGAATATGTACAGGACGGTATGCAGGTTGGTCTGGGAACCGGCTCCACCGCTTATTGGGCAATTGAAAAAATCGGCCAGCGGGTCAAAGAGGGCCTGCGGATCACCGCAGTTGCAACTTCTCTCGCCTCCGAGGAACAGGCGCGGGGATTGGGCATTCCGCTGGTGTCCTTTGCGGATATCGATTCGCTGGATTTGACGATCGACGGGGCGGACGAGCTGGACGGACAGCTGCAGCTGATCAAGGGCGGTGGAGGCGCGCTGCTGCGGGAAAAAATTGTGGCCGCCGGCAGTACGCGGATGATTGTTGTTGCGGACGAAAGCAAAAAAGTGGACACGCTCGGTCAATTTCCGCTGCCGGTGGAAATCGTTCCTTTTGCCTGGGAATGGACGCTTGCGGAGCTTATCAAGCTTGGCTGTGCAGCCAAGCTCCGTCAAGGAAAAGACGGTCTGTATGTGACCGACAACGGCAACTATATTGCGGATTGCCGCTTTGGAGCGATTGCTTCCGCTCCGGCTCTGCAGCAGGCGCTGCGGGAAATTCCCGGCATGGTGGAGCACGGGCTGTTTCTTGGCATCGCTTCACTTGCAATCGTTGGCCACAGCGACGGCCGCATTGAAATTCTGGAAAGCGAAGCGGGAGCTTGACCCGGACAAACGGGCGGACAGCGGCGAGACGGCCGCGCGGGAACGCCGGGCCGGTTTTCCGCTTCATCCTCGGCATACTGCTGGCCGCGTATTTTTTAGCTTTATTTTATTGGATGTTTATCGGATTTGGGCGGTCGGAACGTGCGGAGGGACCGGTGCTGTTCAATTTGACGCCGTTTGAGACGATTGAAATGTACCTGAATCCGCATAATGGCCTTCCGCTGCGCAGCCGGCTGATCAATCTGGCCGGGAATGTGCTTGTTTTTGTGCCGTTCGGGCTGATCCTTCCGGTAATCAGCGGGAGGTGCGCCCGGTGGATGCCGCTGACGGTCCGGGCTGTGCTCGGCATTACGGCGCTGGAGACGTTACAAATGCTGCTTCGTGTCGGCAGCTTTGACGTGGATGATATTATTTTGAATCTGTGCGGTGTGTGGGCAGGTTATCTTCTGGTGCTTATGACGGTACCCCCCGCCAAGGCTGGCCGAAGCTCCGGCTCCTCAGGAACAGCCAAACCGCGCACGCAGAAACAAGGACAATCAAGGAGGTAAAGTGATGCTGGTGGATTTGAAAGCAAGGACAGAAACGCCGGAAGTGGTGGAGCTGCTGGGTTATGCGGCATTCGGTGATCCGGATCAGGCGGCGCAGGCAGCGGGCGAATATCAGCGGCAGGCGGCGCTGCGGCTGCTTGGCTGGGAGGAGGAAGGTGTGCTGGTTGGTCTGGTCGGCTTTGAAGAGACCGAAGACGGATCGATGGACATCCGGCATATCGCTGTTCTTCCGGAGAACCGGGGCAAGGGTTATGGCAGAGGACTGATTCTTGAAACACTGTCCGCGGTGGAGCCGCGTTATGTTGTGGCGGAGACGGAGGACGAGCTGACCGCTGATTTTTTCCGCAGACTTGGCTTTATGGTTTACAGCCTCGGCGAGTCGCCGCACGGGATTGAGCAGTTCCGCTGTGTATATGAGATTGAGGAAAACGAAGACCTGTAGTAGACACGGTCTGAGTCGTATCCGCTCGTAATCGTTCACATTGGAGAGGACCCGCAGTCCGGAACGCTGAGGAATGTTTGCGTCATACAGATGTCCTCGCAGGGGGCAAAGCAACAGCAAAAAATGAACAGGACCGTCTGAATCAGACGCGTCCTTTTTTGTTATGCATACATCGTCACGGGAGTACAGTATACAGATGCGAAGTATAGACTTAACCCGGGACAACACCGGCGAAGAATGCATTGACTTTTGCCTAAATCGGGCCTATAGTTTTACAGTGAAACTGTTCGATACATGAACTATTACAAAAGGAGGGAAATACGGTGGAGGAGGAGACCAAGCAGTGGATCGACAGATACATGGGCGCCTATTTGCGGGTCACTCGACGGATCAACGCGGAGATCCGGGATCATCTGGGCGAGTCGCTTACCAATGATCAATACCAGATTCTACGCCTCGTCTCCAGCATGAATCCGTGCACATCCACACAGCTTGCGGAAGTATTTGCCGTTGGCAAAAGCTCGATTACCGCGATTGTGAACCGGCTGGTGGAAGCGGGCATTCTGCAGCGGACGCGTGATGAAGCCGACCGGCGGCAGGTATACCTGACCATTACGGAGCATGGACGCAGCGTATTTGAGGCGGCTGAAGCGCAAGTGTATAAAATTGTGACTCCTTACCTGCAGATGTTTGACGAAAAGGATGTAGAGAAGTTTATTACGCTGTTTGAAAGACTGGATGAATTGATGCAGGAGGGAAAACCAAGTGAGAACCATACTGAAAGCTAGATGGGCGATTATCGCTGTTTGGCTTGCCGCCGCGGTAGCGCTGTTTTTGACCGCTCCGCCCATGTCGGAGCTCGTCCGTGAGAAAGGGCAAATTGCGGTGCCTGAAGGATATACCTCATCCCGTGCTGCTGAAATTCTGAAGGAAGTCAGTTCGGGCGAAGGCGGCGAGACGCTGCACCAGGTGGCGCTGGTCTTCAATAAGCCTGAAGGTCTGACGGATCAAGACAAAGAGAGCATCCGTAAAGGTCTCGAGCAGATCACGGCGAACCAGGAGAAGCTGGGCATCGACTCGATTACCGAACCGTTTACGCAGGAGGCGCTGGCGGATACGCTGGTAGCCGACAATGGCCAGACGATTATGGCTGCCCTGTCAGTAAGCGGGGGCGAAGAAGCAGTTAAAAAATTGCCGGAAGAAATGGATACGCTGCTAAAGGACGTGTCCGCCGACCACTATTTGACCAGTGAAGGGCTGATCACCGAAGATACCATCGTCAGCTCCGAAGCCGGTCTGAAAAAATCGGAGTATATTACCGTTGTTTTCATTTTGCTGATTTTGTTTGTTGTGTTCCGGTCGTTTGTGGCGCCGTTTGTGCCGCTGCTGACGGTCGGTCTGAGTTACGTAGTGTCACAGTCGATCGTTGCGTTTCTGGTCGACCGCTTTGATTTCCCGCTCTCCACCTTTACCCAAATTTTTATGGTGGCCGTTATGTTCGGGATCGGGACGGATTACTGTATTCTGCTGATCAGCCGCTTTAAAGAAGAGCTGATGAAAGCGGAGGATACAACAAGCGCCATCATTGAGACCTACCGCAAAGCGGGCGGGACGGTATTTTATTCCGGTCTGGCCGTATTCGTTGGTTTTGTGGCGATCGGTTTGTCCAAATTCATGCTGTACCGTTCGGCGGTTGCGGTCGCTGTCGGCATCGCCGTGATGCTGCTGGCGCTCGTAACGATTGTGCCGTTTTTTATGGCGGTATTGGGCAAAAAGCTGTTTTGGCCGTCCCGGGGCAGTCTGGAGCACAGCGAAAGCCGGATTTGGGGCGCGGCGGGTTCCTTTTCACTCAAACGTCCGTGGGCGGCGCTGCTGCTGGTTGCGGTGATTGTGGTGCCTTTCCTGGTCACGTACGACGGCAAGCTTTCGTTCAACAGCATGGATGAAATCGGGTCGGGTTACGACTCGGTGAAAGGCTTCAACATTATTTCGGACAGCTTTGGCCCGGGGCAGTCGATGCCTGGCAAGCTGGTGATCAAGAACGACGACCGTATGGACAGCTCGGAATATATGGGCCTTGCGGAAAAAATCAGCCGTGAAGTCGAGAAAGTGGAAGGCGTCGACACGGTCCGGGGGTTGTCACGTCCGACCGGGGAGATGATTAATGATTTTCTCATCCCGACTCAGGTCAAAACGCTGGCCCAAGGTCTGGACCAGACCGGCGAGGGTCTGAACAAAATTCAGTCAGGCCTTTCGGAAGCCGGACGGCAGCTGAGCGAAAATGCGCCGAAGCTGGACCAGGCGGTACAGGGAGCCGGCGAACTGAGCAAAGGAACTGCCGAGCTTAAAGCAGGCATCGTTCAGTTGGGCGACGGACTGTCGCGCATTCAAGAGGGCATTGAAAGCGGCTCGGCCGGTGCTGGCGAGCTGAAATCCGGCCTGGCCCAAGCGGCTGCAAGCGCTAAGCAGCTGGCGGACGGCCATAAACGGCTGCTGGAAGGGTACAAGAAGCTGGGCGGCGGGCTGAACGCGCTTGACGGCGGTATGGCGAAGCTGCAGGAGCAGCTGCAGGGCGTAGCAGGAGCGCTTACCGGGCTGAACGCCTCGTTTACCGGCCTGGAAGGCAGCCATCCTGAGCTGCTTCAGGATGTGAATTACCAGACGATTAAAGGCACGGTGACGAAAACCGGAGAAGGCGCACAGCAGCTTGCAGCTGGACTCGGCCAAATCTCCACCCAGCTGAAGGGTGCGGCAGGCGGCCTGACGGAAGCGAACAAAGGTTACGCTGAGGCAGCCGCAGGCCAAACCGCACTGGCGAATGGCCTGCAGCAGCTGGTTGACGGAATCGGCAAGCTGCAGTCCGGCCTGAATCAGGCGGCAGCGGGCCAAGGCCAGATCGTCGGCAAAATCCCGGATCTGACCGGCGGGCTCGACAAACTGCAGGGCGGCCAGCAGCAGCTTGCTGAAGGCTTCGGCCAGCTGAGCGGCCAAATCGGCCAGTTGACCGAAGGCCTGAACAGCAGCGCCGCCGGGCTGAAGCAGATCTCCGACGGACTGAACTCGGCACAGGGTTATCTGGATCAAGTGCAGAACGCCCAGGACGAAGAGCTCAGCGGATTCCTTGTGCCGGAAGAGGCACTGCAGAACGCCGAGTTTCAGCAGGTATTTGACACGTATCTGTCCGGCGACCGGAAAGTCATGACACTGGACGTTGTGTTTGCGGCGAATCCGTACAGCACGGAAGCGATCGGCAGCGTGGACGATATTCAGGCGGCGGTCAACCGTGCGGTCAAAGGTACAAAGCTGGAGAACGCTGAAATCGCCATGAGCGGCGTAACCAGCACCTACAGCGACCTGCAGACGATTTCCAACGAAGACTATACCCGGACGGTATTTTTGATGCTCGGCGGCATATTCATTATTCTTGTGCTGCTGCTGCGGTCGATCATTATGCCGGTGTATTTGATTTTGTCGCTGATGGTGACCTACTTTACGGCCGTTGGCGTAACCGAAGCGATTTTTGTAAACGGCCTGGGTTATTCGGGCATCACGTGGTCCACACCGTTTTTCAGCTTCGTTATGCTGGTGGCGCTTGGGGTCGACTACAGCATCTTCCTGATGGCACGCTTTAATGAAAACAAAACGTGGGATGTGAAAGACGCGATTCTGCATGCCATGAAAAATATGGGGACGGTTATCCTGTCCGCGGTTGTCATTCTTGGCGGCACTTTTGCTTCGATGTATCCTTCCGGCGTTCTCTCCATGATGCAGATCGCTACGGTGGTACTGGTGGGACTGGTACTGTACGCACTTCTGTTCCTGCCATTTTTTGTGCCGGTCATGGTCCGGATGTTCGGACGCGCCAATTGGTGGCCGTTTTCTGTAAAAGAAGAAGCCGGTTCAGCAGGCCGTGATCTGACGATGTAATTCTGGAAGCAGCTTCATCTGCTGACATACACACAAACAAAGGGTATTCCATTGCCTTGCGGCAAGGGGATACCCTTTTTTGTGCACAGCAAACGTTTTTTTAGACGTGAATTGCGAGAAGCTTCGGAGAAAGTGCTGTGAATGTAATCAGACGATGGAGGACAAAGGAGATTAGGCAGCGATATAGAATAATATATGAAACCGGATACATAAAAGGAGCCGATCACA
Organism: Paenibacillus nanchangensis; assembly: GCF_046543445.1. NCBI lineage: Bacteria > Bacillati > Bacillota > Bacilli > Caryophanales > Paenibacillaceae > Paenibacillus > Paenibacillus nanchangensis. Next base: position 458 of record NZ_JBHOFD010000004.1, on the reverse strand, counting down.
CAAACTAAACGGATTGAAGCACTTTCTCCACGTCTCGATTTGTCATAAGCAAAAAATTTAAGAATCGCTAAGCAAACAAAGGGAATTTAATTAACTTATAGTGGAGGATCAAATTTTGCGAATAACCTTACCGGTTTCGAAACCTATCGTTACCTGTTACCCTTGGCATTGTAACCAGTTAGCCATTATATCTACTCATGAAGGCAGTTATCCATGGATTTTTAATAACTTTTTGCATATTTTCTGCCAACAATTAAATGATGAGGAACCGCCTCATTATATCTTTGATTTCTCGAAGTTTGATTTTTTTTATGAGGATGTTAATCCTTTTCTGCGTTTAACCACCGAAAAAATAAAAAAGACTACCTTAAGTAATCTTTTAGAATTTTCTCAGCGCTCTTTATGTGATTTTATTATGGATGCGATTAAACTAAACAAATATGTCACCGTGCATTTAG